>JAEXMK010000123.1 GCA_023444445.1 Pseudomonadota bacterium
CGCGAACGCGCGAACGGCGAGCCTTGTTGACTGCGGTACGGCGAGCGATCTTGCGGGTCGCCTTTTTCGCCGAAGTTGTATTGGCCATGTATGCCTCTCTTCGAATTCAAACCAAATTCCGCAACCATAGGATCGGGTCGTTCGAAGACCTCAGGTAACCCAAGAATGCGGGAGTAATTTCGGACAAGCCGGATGGCTTTCCTTAACCGTGGGCGGGCATATACCGCTAAAGCGTACGCCCGTCAACGCGCAAAACGCCTAAAAGCGCCGATATTCCGAATCCTTAGCGATTCCGGAAAGCGGGTTTGCGCTTTTCCACGAAGGCCGCCATGCCCTCCTTCTGATCCGCTGTCGCAAAGAGCGATTGGAAGGCACGCCGTTCATATCTCAGACCCTCGGCGAGTGGCACCTCGAAGGAGCGGTTGACGCTTTCCTTGGCCATCAGCACGGAAGCGCGCGACAGCGAGGCGATGCGGGTCGCGGCCTCGACGGCAACGTCCATGAGATCCGCAGCCGGCACGATACGCGACACGAGGCCGGCGCGCTCGGCTTCCGCCGCATCCATCATGCGACCGGTCAGCACCAGGTCCATGGCCTTCGCCTTGCCCACTGCCCGCGTCAGCCGCTGCGAGCCGCCCATGCCGGGAATGACGCCGAGGGTGATTTCCGGCTGGCCGAACTTCGCCGTGTCCGATGCGATGATGAAATCGCACATCATCGCCAGTTCACAGCCACCGCCAAGCGCAAAACCGGAAACGGCGGCGATGACAGGTTTGCGGGTGGCCGCGACCTCATCCCAGCCGCCGAGGAAATCGCCGACATAGGCGTCGACGAAATCAAGCCCCTGCATTTCCTTGATGTCGGCACCGGCGGCAAACGCCTTTTCAGAGCCGGTGATAATAATCGCGCCGATGGAATCATCTACGGAGAACGAAGCCAGAATGTGCCGCAGTTCTTTCAGGAGCGCCGAATTGAGGGCGTTGAGCGCCTTGGGGCGGTTGAGCGTGATGACACCCACCTCATCGCGTTTCTCGACCAATATCGTTTCATAGTCCACGGCAATCTCCCCTTCTGCGTAGTCCAACATTGTTACTTCTGGCAGGCGGCACAATAGAATGTGGAACGGCCGGCCTGCACAATCCTTTCGACCGTACTCCCGCAGCCGGGTGTCCGGCAAGGCTGGCCTTCCTGATCGTAGACCGAAAAGGAATGCTGGAAATATCCGAGCGTTCCGTCCGTCTGTATATGATCTCGCAGGGAGGAGCCGCCGGCGGCAATCGCGTCGGCAATCACGTCGCGGATTTTCTCCGTCAGATCGATGAGCTGCGCTTTGGGTTTGCCGCCTTTCGTCACCAGCGTTCCCGCTGCCCGCAGAGGCGAAAGATGCGCGCGCCACAAGGCCTCGCAGACATAGATATTGCCGAGACCGGCGATGACCTTTTGATCCAGCAGCGTGCTTTTCAGCGGTTGGCTTTTGTCCTCAAACCGGCTCGCCAGATAATCGGCGCTCAGCGCGTTGCCCGTCGGCTCCGGGCCAAGCTCTGCGAAAGCAGGGTAAAGATCGAGCTTGTTGCGTTCCACCAGATGCATGAAACCGAAGCGGCGCGGATCATTATAGATAACACAGACGCGCTCCTCTCCCTTATCCAGATGGAAGACGACGTGGTCATGCTTACCGTCTTTCGAGCGCGCATAATGAAACGTGCCGGGCGCTTCGCTGCCCTCACCTTTTTCCGCCTCGATGCGGAACGAGCCGGACATGCCAAGATGGGACACGATCGTCAGCCCGCCCTCAAGCTCGATAAGGAGATATTTCGCCCTGCGTCCAAGCGAGATGATCGTCTTTCCCTCAATAAGCTCCGCGAAATCCTCTGGAAACGGAAACCGCAGATCGGGACGGCCGAGATGGAGCTTGCGGACCTTTGCACCTTCCATGGCGGGTGCGAGGCCACGTCTGACGGTTTCGACTTCTGGCAATTCTGGCATCTGGCTTATCCGGCAGTTTATCGTTAGGACCATGTGGTCTATACAGTGCACGCGAAATGTCGCGCCCAGGCGATGCGGCAACAGATAGCGTTGCCATGGCGTTTCCGCTATGGTCCGCCACGCAATAAATATGGAGACAGATGATGACCGACGCCCGTACGACCGCAGAAGGTGGCATGGAAACGTCCTATGGCTTTCACAAGGTGGATGAAGGCAAGAAGCAGGGGCTGGTCAACGAAGTCTTCCACAAGGTGGCCAAGCGCTACGACATCATGAATGACGTGATGTCGGCCGGCCTGCACCGGCTGTGGAAGGACGCCATGGTCTCCTCGCTTTCGCCGCGCAAGGATCCTTCCTACAAGATCCTGGACGTCGCGGGCGGCACCGGCGATATCGCCTTCCGCATCATCGAAGCCTCCAACCGTCTGGCGCATGCCACCGTTCTCGATATCAATGGCTCGATGCTGGCCGTGGGCGAGGAGCGCGCCGCGAAAAAGAAGCTTTCCGACAATCTGACCTTCGTCGAGGCCAATGCCGAGGAACTGCCCTTTGAGGCAAACAGTTTCGATGCCTATACGATCGCATTCGGCATTCGCAACGTGCCACGCATCGATGTCGCGCTGAAGGAGGCCTACCGCGTGCTGAAACGTGGCGGACGGCTGCTGGTGCTGGAATTTTCCGAAGTCGAAATGCCGCTGCTCGACCGCGTTTATGACGCATGGTCGTTCAACGCCATTCCGCAATTCGGCAAGATGATCACAGGCGACGCCGAACCCTACCAATATCTGGTCGAGTCGATCCGCAAATTCCCCAATCAGGAGGATTTTGCGACGATGATCCGTACCGCCGGTTTCTCCCGCGTGACGTATAGCAATTACACTGGCGGCATCGCTGCCCTGCATTCCGGCTGGAAGCTTTAAAACCATGCCCGCCAGACGCAGGAGACAAGCATAAGCATGAGTACTTTGGGCGCATATTTCCGCCTCGCAAGGGTTGGCTGGGTTCTCGTGCGCGAAGGCGTCGTGCTGGCCCTGCCGTCCGATGACCTGCCCGCCCCCGCGCAATTATTGAAAGCACTACTGAAGCCCTTCGCCCGCAGCAAAGCGAAACGGGCGCAACGCAGCGACCGGCTGGCCGTGGCTGTCGAGCGGCTCGGGCCTTCCTATGTCAAGATGGGCCAGTTTCTGGCGACGAGGCCGGATGTGGTGGGCGCCGATTTCGCCGACGATCTTGCAAGCCTTCAGGACCGTATGGCCTTTTTCCCGGCGGCTGCGGCGAAAGCCAATATCGAGGGTTCACTCGGAAGGTCGGTTTCGGAGCTCTACAGGGAATTTGGCGATCCGATTGCTGCGGCGTCCATCGCGCAGGTGCATCCGGCCATGGTCGATACACCAAAGGGGCCGCGCAAGGTGGCCGTCAAGGTCATTCGCCCCGGTGTTCGCCAGCGTTTCCAGAACGATCTCGAGGCGATGTATCTGATCGCCGACCTGCAGCAGCGTTTCGTCCGCTCCGCGCGCCGCCTGCGCCCGGTCGAAGTGACGCGCACGCTGGAGCAGACCACCAAGATCGAGATGGATCTGCGGCTCGAGGCAGCGGCACTGTCCGAACTTGCGGAAAACACGAAGAACGATCCGGGTTTCCGGGTTCCGGAAGTGGATTGGGAACGCACCGGGCGCGACGTCGTCACCATGGAATGGATCGACGGCATCAAGATGTCGGATATAGAGGGCCTGAAGGCCGCTGGCCACGACCTGAACAAGCTCGCCGACACGCTGATCCAGTCCTTCCTGCGGCACACGCTACGGGACGGTTTTTTCCATGCCGACATGCATCCCGGCAACCTCTTCGTTGATGCGAAGGGCGAGATCGTCGCCGTGGATATGGGCATTGCCGGGCGGCTCGGCAAAAAGGAACGCCGCTTCCTTGCCGAAATCCTCTACGGCTTCATTACCCGCGACTACATGCGGGTGGCGGAGGTGCATTTCGAGGCCGGTTACGTGCCGGGACATCACGACAAAGCCAGCTTCGCCCAGGCGATCCGCGCCATTGGCGAGCCGATCCATGGCCAGCCGGCCGAGACGATTTCCATGGGCAAGCTGCTCACCCTCCTCTTCGAAGTGACCGAACTTTTCGACATGGAAACGCGGCCGGAACTCGTGATGCTGCAAAAGACCATGGTGGTGGTGGAAGGCGTGTCGCGCATGCTCAATCCGCGCTTCAACATGTGGAAGGCAGCCGATCCGGTCGTCGGCGGCTGGATCCGCGACAATCTCGGCCCAAAACGCATCGCCACCGATCTGAAGGATGGCGTGAAGGCGGCCCTAAAGCTCGCCGAGGCGGTACCCGAGATCGCCGCCAAGACCGAGAAGCTGCATTCCGAACTGATGTATATGAGCGAGAACGGGCTGCGTTTCGACGCGCAGACGGCGGAAGCGATCGGCCAGGCGGAAGCACGCCATACCAAATGGGGTCGCGTCGCACTCTGGGTCATTGCACTGACACTTGTTTACATTGCAATCAGGGTGAGTTGACCCTGCGAAGGTTGGCGCGTGCCATGCTTATGTAATGTATCGGAGCGATAAGAGCCCGATCTTCAAGCGAGACGGGTGATGAATACGGGTAAGGGCTGCTTTGAGGCCTTGGAGCAATTTCGCCAGCACTTGGCAGCCGGGATGATGCCGGACGGGATTAGAGTTTCATGGCAAAAGCGCAGATAATAAAACAGGTCCTCTCCTATTCGTCGTGGCCGCTGGTCTTCATCGGCGGCCTGGTGGGGTCCTATTTCGCTTTCGCTGGCAGCCATCCGATCGCGACCTTTCTGGCTGTTTATGCTGGCGCGGTTCTCACCCTGTTTCTTCTTGAGCGCTATATTCCCTATGAAGTCGAATGGCTTGAGGGTGATGGCGAGACCATGACCAGCATCGGTCATACGCTTCTGACCAAAGGGCTTGTGCAGCTCGCTGCCGCCGCAGCGGCCATCTTCCCGATGCTGGCCGCCAATGTGCTGCAGCCGCTCGCGGCAATGCGCTTCGACCTATGGCCCTCTCACCTGCCTGTCATCGTGCAGGTTGCGCTTGCGGTGACGATTGCCGAATTCGGTCTCTACTGGGCCCATCGCATTGCGCATGAAACCGTGTTTTTCTGGCGCTTCCATGCGCTGCATCACAGTGTCGTGCGGCTCTGGGTCGTGAATACGGGCCGGTTCCATGTGGCCGATTCCCTGTTCAAGATCGCACTCAGCCAGATTCCGCTCTATTTCATGGGTGCGCCGCTTCAGGTCTTCTGGTGGCTGGGTGCCGTGACCGCATTCATCGGTATCCTGACCCATTGCAACGTCGATATGAGAACGGGGCTGCTCGATTACGTCTTCAGCACGCCGCGCCTGCACCGCTGGCACCATTCGAAACAACTTCCGGAAGGTAATACCAATTACGGCGAGAACCTCGTCATCTTCGATATTATCTTCGGCTCCTACCATAACCCCGACCGGCCTTCGTCCACCGATATCGGCATCAAGGGTGAGATCGCCAAAGGCTTTGTGCCGCAGCTTCTCCAGCCCTTTACCAAAGAGGGCGTCCGCCAGATCATCGGCAAAGATAAAAAGGTCAATTGAAGCGAAAACTACTGGGCGGGTGCAGGATCGATGACGATTCCGAGCTCGCCCCGCAGTTTTTTTGTCAGGCCGGCTGCGACAAGTTCATAGGAACGGCGCATATAGTGTTCGAGCTCTTCCTGTTCGAGCGGGGAATGGTCGGCAATCGAAACCCATTTGCGTTTGGCAAAATAAGGTGCCTGAGCGATGCCCTCGAGCGAGGTGAGGATTTCGAAGCTCTCCTCCGAACATTTCACCACCAGCCGCCAGTCCTCCCGTTCGCCCAGCACGGCAAAAACCTTGTCGCCGACCTTGGCCACATGCGCATCCCATTGATCGACGAAACGCACGCCCGGCCATTTAACGAGTACCCTGTCGAAAGTCTTGCGATCAAAAAGGGTCATGAGAGCTTCTCCGCGATAAGGGCTGCCAGACGTTTTGCGACGTCCGCCTTATCGAGATCCGGCCATGCCTCGATACCGTCAGCCGAAATGATCTTCACGCTATTGCGGTCTCCGCCCATGATGCCGGTTTCCGCCGACACATCATTGGCGACGATATAATCCGCGCCCTTGCGTTCCAGCTTCGCGCGGCCGTTTTTCTCCACGTCCTGCGTTTCGGCAGCAAAACCCACCACCAGCCTGGGACGCTTTTCATGGTGGCCGACGGTTTTCAGAATATCCGGATTTTCCGTCAGCTGTAGCGAGGGCGGCGCGTCACCTGGCTGTTTCTTGATCTTTTGGTCCGAGGACCCTGTCACCCGCCAGTCCGCGACCGCAGCGACCATGACGGCAATATCCGCCGGGAGCCTCGAGATCACCGCATCGCGCATCTCCTCGGCGCGCTCGACATGGATCGTCGTAACCCCTGCGGGATCGGCGATGGTGACGGGGCCTGAAACCAGCACGACCTCCGCCCCCAGTTCCGCCAGAGCCGCCGCAATGGCATGGCCCTGCTTGCCCGACGAGCGATTGGCGATATACCGCACCGGATCGATTGGCTCATGTGTGGGCCCTGATGTGACAATCGCCGTTTTGCCTTTGAGTGGCTTTGGCCTGCCATCAAGCAGCGACTCGACGGCTTCCGCGATCTGCAAAGGCTCCGCCATGCGACCAAGACCAGCCTCACCCTTCTCCGCCATCTCGCCGGCCATGGGCCCGATGAAAAACACGCCATCCTTCTTCAGCGTTTCGATGTTGCGCGTCGTTGGCTTTGCTGACCACATTTTTGGATTCATCGCCGGCGCAGCCAGCACCTTGCGATCCGTCGCGAGAAGGATCGTGGAAGCGAGATCGTCGGCCAGACCATGCGCCATCTTCGCCATCAGATCGGCGGTGGCCGGTGCCACCAGCACGAGATCACAATCGCGCGCCAGCCTGATATGGCCGACATCCTGCTCATCCTGCCGTGAAAAAAGCTCGGTGAAAACATGGGTGGCGGAAAGCGCGCCGACGGCGAGCGGCGTGACGAATTCCTGTGCGCCCTCCGTCATGACCGGCGTGACCTTGGCACCCCGCTCTTTCAGGCGACGGATGAGATCGAGGCTCTTATAGGCCGCGATGCCGCCGGAGATGATGAGGAGAATATGCTTGCCTGAAAGCGTCATGATGCCGGACCAGTTTCCCATTTCACCGGGAAACTAAGCCCTTGGCATACAAAGTGCAATCACGCCTTTATCAAGCCGCCTTGGCGACGTGATATTCCTTGATCGCAACCATCTTGATCGCCGGAAAACGCTCTGCTTCATAACGCAGCGAGAAGGCGTCCTGCGCCAGAAACACCGGGTCGCCGTCCAGATCGCGGGCTATATCGCCGCGCTTGACGTTGAGGAACTTGTCCATCTCCGCCGGTTGATCAGATGAAATCCAGCGGCAGACGGAAAAGCGCGACATTTCAAACGAGACCGGAAGGCCATATTCGCCCATCAGCCGTTCCTTCAAAACGTCCAGCTGCAACGCGCCGACGACACCGACGATGGCCGGTGAGCCGTCTTCCGGTGAAAAGAGCTGCACGACGCCCTCTTCCGCCATCTGCTGGAGAGCTTCCTTCAGCTTCTTCGCCTTCATCGCATCTTCCAGCCGCACACGGCGCAGGATTTCCGGCGAGAAGTTCGGAACGCCCTGGAAGACGAGGTTTTCACCCTCGGTCAGCGTATCGCCGATGCGCAGCGTGCCGTGGTTGGGAATACCCACCACGTCCCCCGCAAAGGCGGTATCCGCCAGCTGGCGTTGTGACGCGAAGAAGAATTGCGGCGCGGTGAGCCCCATCTGCTTGCCGGTGCGCGACAGGCGCGCCTTCATGCCGCGCTCCAATTTGCCCGAGCAGATGCGGGCAAATGCGATGCGGTCACGGTGGTTGGGGTCCATATTGGCCTGAATCTTGAAGACGAAGGCCGTCATCTTGTCTTCGGCCGCATGCACGGTGCGGGTATCCGCCACCTGATCGCGCGGCGGCGGTGCGAAATCACCGAGTGCATTTATAAGATCACGCACACCGAAATTGCGCAACGCCGACCCAAAGAACACCGGCGTCATGTGGCCTTCAAGAAACGCCTGACGGTCGAAGGGGCGGCAGGCTTCCAGCGCCAGTTCCGTTTCTTCGACGAAGGCTTGACGTTCATTTTCCGGTAGCCGATCGGCGACCGCCTGCGGACCGTTGACTTTTATGGCCTCCACCTGTGTGTCAACACCGCGAAAGGTGCTGTCGGCGAGATTGTAGGCGCCGCAGAAGGTTTTGGCCCGCCCGACCGGCCAGGTGATCGGCGCGGTATCCAGCGCGAGTTTTTCCTCGACCTCATCCAGAATCTCGAAGGCGTCGCGGCTTTCGCGGTCCATCTTGTTGATGAAGGTGATGATCGGAATATCGCGCATGCGGCAGACTTCGAAGAGCTTCAGCGTGCGTGGCTCGATACCCTTGGCGGCGTCGATGACCATGATCGCCGCATCCACGGCCGTCAGCGTGCGGTAGGTATCGTCAGCGAAGTCTTCGTGGCCGGGCGTATCGAGAATGTTGAAAACGCGGTCGTTATATTCGAAGGTCATTACCGAGGTGACAACCGAAATGCCGCGCTCGCGCTCGATCTTCATCCAGTCCGAACGGGTCTGAATGCGATCCTTCTTCGCCTTCACCTCACCGGCAAGCTGGATCGCTCCGCCGAACAGCAGCAGCTTTTCGGTAAGCGTCGTCTTACCCGCGTCCGGGTGCGCGATAATAGCAAAGGTGCGGCGGCGGGAGACCGCCTCGGCAAGTGTTTCGGCCATCTGACAAATCCTGTGAATTGCGGGCTATCTAGCGTTTCAGGCCCGCATTT
>JAEXMK010000126.1 GCA_023444445.1 Pseudomonadota bacterium
ACACCCGACAGCGAAGTAACCCATGAACGCAGCCGTGTGTCACTGTTGCTTAGGATATGCGCAAGCAAGCGAATTGACAACCGCGATCACCGGAAGCCGAAAAATGACAGAATCGCGAGAACGATGACGACGAGGCCGACGATGTAGATGATCTGATTCATGATTTTCTCCTTGGCTATGTCATCACCATAACGTGAAGGAGAAGATGAGGTTCCAGAAGTCTCTGAGAATTTAATCACGTACTAAAATATTGCGGGCGTCCCATCCCGGATGAAGCGCCGACGTCAGCGGCGCAGAATCACCCAAATGGCATGAATAATGCCGGGGACATAGCCGCACAGCGTCAGGAGGATATTCAGCCAGAAATGCAGTCCTAGCCCGACCTGAAGAAACACGCCAACGGGCGGGAGGATGATGGCGATGAGAATACGAATGACGTCCACGAGGATTGGCTTTCAAGTTTGTGATAACTGGACAGTCAACGTGCATGAGCACAATTTGGTTTCAAATCTTGCTCCGACCGACAAGGTCGTTGCCCTGCCAAGATCAATCGCGTGGAGGCGTTGATCGAGTAGTGATTGCAACTTGGGAAAACGAAATGGTGCCGCTTACGTGACTCGAACACGTGACCCCGTCATTACGAATGACGTGCTCTACCAACTGAGCTAAAGCGGCCCGATTGTGACCCGCTTGTTGCGGATCAGCTTCATGGCGGGCTGTTACAGGCAATGCTGACGGATTTCAAGCCTTGAATGTGCTGGTTTTGAAATTTCCGCAAAAAGCTTTGCCTGTCCATTGTTTAGAGGCGCGTCAGGCCCTTCCGCAGATCCGACCTCTCGCTGCTTCATATTCGCCTGCCAGCCGATCCACGAGTGCGGCCACCGGTTCCACCGCCTTGATGGCGCCAATGCCCTGGCCCGCGCCCCATATGTCCTTCCAGGCCTTGGCACCGCCGGTGGCGGTCTCGAAATCCATTTTTGAGGGGTCGGCTTCGGGCAGGTTGTCGGGATCCATGCCGGAGGCGACGATCGAGCTTTTCAGATAATTGCCGTGCACCCCTGTGAAATAGTTCGAATAGACGATGTCCTTCGCCTGCGCATCGACGATCGCCTGTTTATAACCTTCGGAAGCGCGCGCCTCCTCGGTGGCGATGAAGGGGGAGCCGATATAGGCCATGTCAGCGCCCATAGCCTGCGCCGCGAGGATGGAACCTCCATTGGCGATGGCGCCCGCCAGCAGCAGCGGGCCGTCAAACCATTCGCGGATTTCCTGAACGAGGGCGAAGGGCGAAAGCGTGCCCGCATGTCCGCCCGCACCGGCCGCCACCGCAATCAGTCCGTCGGCGCCCTTGCGGATGGCGGAACGGGCGTGGCGATCGTTGATGACGTCGTGCAGTACGATGCCGCCATAGGAATGCACGGCTGCATTGACCTCAGGCACGGCGCCCAGGGAGGAGATCACCACCGGCACCTTGTATTTGACGCATAGGCCAAGATCATGCTCCAGCCGGCGATTGGACATGTGAACGATCTGGTTGACTGCGAAAGGCGCCGCCGGACGCTCGGGATTGTCCCGGTTATGCGCGGCAAGCTCTTCGGTGATCATCGCCAGCCATTCGTCGAGCTGGCTCTCGGGCCGCGCATTGAGCGCCGGGAAAGCGCCGATGACCCCGGCCTTGCATTGCGCCAGCGTCAGTTGCGGATGCGAAATAATGAATAGCGGTGATGCTATGACCGGAAGACGCAGATTGTCTTTCAGCACGGACGGCAGCATGTCTCCTCCCACGAATTACGTTTACGCGCACGTAAGTCAATATCGCGTTCGGCGACGGATTGAAAGCGAAAACAGCGCGGCGAAGACCTGCCAAACCTGCGTTCGTAACGCCACAATGGATCGATTTTCCTCAAGACAATCCGGTCTTTATCATAAACGACGCTTGCGGAGGGGCGGCATAGCCTTTACCGAATCGTGAAGACATGGCGCAGCGCGGCATATTTTTGCACAGCGCAATAGAACAAGGATCGGTCGTGAGCGGACTGGAAACGGCAATCAGAAATGCTCTGGAAAAATCGGACAGATCGAACGCCGAAGTTCGTGCACGGATTTACCAATCCTCCCGTCAGGCCTTGGAAGCGGGCCTGCGCAAGCAGGGCATAGACGATCCGCAGGTCGTTGCCCAGCAGCGCCAGCGGCTCGAGAGCCTGATCCATCTCATTGAAAATGAAGAGCGCAACCGTCTTCTGGATAGGGTGGAGCAGCAATTGCGTCCGCCCGCAACGGAAAGCCCGCAGCAATATGATCACGGGGTAGATCCCGTTTCGCAGCCAGCCCATCACGACACTATGGCTGTCGAGCCGGAGCTGCGCGGGGAAACGCGCGATGTGCGACCGGGTGCTGCCATTGCGCCGGAGCCGCCGACTGCGGGGCGGCGTAATGGAAAGCCGGCGAAGCGCGGCTCCAGTGCGGTCGATGCATCACTTGCTTTCCGGCCGGAGGGCGCAGTTGGCCGCCGCAAGCGCCGTGGGCTGTTTGCCCGACTTTTTATCTATGTGACGCTTCTCGCCTTTATCGGTTTCGGCGCCTGGTGGGTCTATTCTTCCGGCCTGCTGCTCTCCCCGGAACAGCGCGATACCAGCGTGCCCAATCCGCCCGCGCAGGTGCAGGCGGAGGATTTTAACGGCACGGAGCCCGCGCCGAGCCTTTCGGCCGGTCGTGGCTTTTCTGACGACTGGGTTGAGGTCTTTAATGCCGAGCGCGGCAGCTCAGGCGTTTCGGCCGGCCCGCGCGCAACTGTCGAAAACATCGCCACACCAGCCGGCAAAGCCTTGCGTGTAACATCGAAAAGCGTGGCGCAGGATGGCGCCGTCCGCGTCGAAGTTCCCGTGGAAGTCATGCGGGACATGGCGGGCAAGTCCTCGACCATATCGATCACGCTGCAATCCTCCAGCGATCGCCAGACACAGGTATCAGTCTCCTGCGATTTCGCCACGCTGGGTGATTGCTCCCGCCACCGCTTCACCGCGACGGCCGAGCGTGCGGATATGCTGCTTAACACGACATTCGAGCGGTCCCTCGCTCCCAATGCGCCGGGGAAAATCTTCATCAATAGCGATATCGATGGCAGCGGACGCCCTGTTAATCTCTATTCCGTGCGCATTCTGCCGGGCCAATAAGGAAAGGCGCAAGCGCCTCTGATGGGGCGCTTGTCGTGGTTTCCCGGTCTTATTTGAGAAAATCCGGTCCTGATCCCAATATCTTGTCGTCGATCTCGCCGATGGCTTGTCTGTCCTTGCCCTCATAGTCCAGCGCAAGGAGGATATGGCGAATAAGGTTCACCCGTGCGCGGCGCTTGTCATTGGCGCGCACCACCGTCCAGGGGGCGGCATCGGTGTGGGTTTTTTCCAGCATCTCGTCGCGCTTCTGGGTGTAATCGTCCCATTTCGTCAGTGCGGCTATGTCCATATCCGAGAGCTTCCAGCATTTCAGCGGGCTGTGACGGCGGTCATGGAAGCGCTCGATCTGCGTTTCGCGGCCGATGTCGAGCCAGAACTTGAAAAGGTGAATGTCCTCGTGAACAAGCATCTTTTCCAGACGTGGCGTTTCCTTGAGAAAACGCTTGTGTTCGTCCGGGGTGCAGAAACCCATGACCGGTTCCACGCCCGCGCGGTTATACCAGGAACGGTCGAAGAGAACGAATTCGCCGGCAGTCGGAAAATGTGAGATGTAGCGCTGGAAATACCATTGGCCGCGCTCGGTTTCCGTCGGTTTGGTCAATGCCACTACACGGGCATAACGGGGGTTGAGATAGGCCCGGGCTGCAAAGATCGCGCCGCCCTTGCCGGCCGCGTCGCGGCCTTCAAAAACTGCCATGACCCTTTTGCCGGTGGCCTGCAGCCAGAACTGTACCTTGACCAGCTCAACCTGCAGCGCTTCCAGAGTGGCGTCGTAGTCCTCCCGCTTCATCTTCTTGTCGTAAGGGAAATTGCCGGCGGAGAGCTTCTTTTCCTCCACCCAGTCGGGAAGAACCGGATCGTCAATGTCGAAGCTGCGCAGTTTGCCGCCAATGGTGATCTCGACCGTCCGCTTCTTCGTTTCTTCGCCCATGGTTTCCTCCAGATGTTGTTGTGTAAAGGCAACTCGCCGCCAATGAGTTCACATCCAATGCCGGAATTCAAGTGAAACGGCAGCGGTTGACCGGACTGCGAGGTCGCTGGCGATTGCGGCGCAGATTTAGCGCATATACGTTGTGGAAAACGCATGATGATGAATCTCTGTCATGAAGCTGGCCTATGAGATTTCGATGCGCTGTAGGGTGAGAGTGGAGAGCAGGCTGAAATGGCAGTCAGGGAAGGCGATGGTGGATTAAGGCTTCTGGGAAAGAAGCTCGGCCGGAACTGGTTGCCCGTTCTCATTGTCAGCATGCTTGCCGTGGTGGCCGTTGCCGAGCTGAATACGCCCTATATGCCGGCCGCCCTTTGGCTCTGCGCTATCATCGCCATTCTTGCGGTTCCGGAAAAACCGGCGGCACCTGAAAAGATTAAAGACGCAGTCGCGACTATGGATGAGCCAGATGTGCCGGGTGAAAACGTCATTTCCGGTGTCAGGGCAGGACTTGCGGTGCTGGATACGCCCGTTTTCATTCTCGACAAGAATGCCAGTGTGCTGTTTCAGAATGGCGCGGCCGAGCGCGCCTTCGGCCAGCTTCCAGCCGGTGCGCATATTTCTGCAAGGCTGCGTTCACCCGGCCTGCTGGATGTCATTCGCGAAACCATCACCACCGGGCAGCCCAACCAGGTTGAGCATTCCGAGCGTTTCCCATCCGAACGGGTCTTCATTGTCCGCATCGCCCGCGCGGATGTGGGCGAGGGGGCTGGACCGCCTTTCTATATCCTGTCCTTCCGCGACGTTTCGGAGCTTCGCCGCATCGACCGGATGCGTAGCGATTTTGTCGCCAATGCGAGCCATGAATTGCGCACGCCGCTTGCCTCGCTGCGGGGTTTTATCGAAACTATGCAGGGGCCGGCACGCAACGACCCGAAGGCGCAGGAGCGCTTCCTTGCCATCATGCTCGATCAGGCAACCCGCATGAGCCGGCTGGTGGACGATCTCATGTCCCTTTCAAGGCTGGAGCTGCGGGCAAATATCGCGCCGGACCAGAGGGTCGATCTCGTTCCCGTCATCGGCCATGTGCGTGATGCGCTGCTACCGCTTGCGAATGAACTGGATGTGACCATCACGCTGCACCTGCCCGACCGGCCGGCAGAGGTGCAGGGAGATCGCGATGAGCTGGTGCAGGTATTCCAGAACCTCGTTGAAAACGCTTGCAAATATGGGCAGGAAGGCAAGGTCGTGGATGTCTGGCTGCGTGCCGAACCCGGCAAGCCGGTGGAGGTCAGCATCATCGATAAGGGGCCGGGCATTCCCGCCGAACATGTGCCACGCCTGACCGAGCGATTTTATCGTGTAAGCGTTGCCGACAGTCGTTCGAAAAAGGGCACGGGCCTCGGGCTTGCCATCGTCAAGCACATCCTCACCCGCCACCGCGCCCGCCTCATCATTAAATCGGAATTGGGCAATGGCACCGACTTCACCGTGAGATTCTGACATAAAATATGCAACTGCTTTTAATGTCTAGAATATTCATAATTAAAATCAATAATTTAGACTGTCACAAATCTTTCGTCAAAGTGACATAAAAGGATGTGGCTACGGTGGTTAAGAAAAGGTCGCCGAGCGCATGCTACGAGCGAGTACCGCTATCGGCTGCGTCCACAAACAAGCCCACGACGGGAGAGACAAATGAACTTCGTTAAATTTTCCGCAGCAGCTCTGGTGGCTTCTGTCGCCTTCGCTGGCGCCGCCGCTGCTCGCGACCAGATCCAGGTTGCTGGTTCCTCCACGGTTCTGCCCTACGCCAAGATCGTCGCTGAGACGTTTGCTGAAACCTTCCCGAACTTCAAGGCTCCGGTTGTTGAGTCCGGCGGTACGGGCGGCGGTCTGAAGGCATTCTGCTCGGGCGTCGGCGAAGGCACCATCGACATCGCCAATGCTTCGCGTCCGATCAAGAGCGACGAACTGGCCGCCTGTAAGGCTGCTGGCGTTGCCGACGTTCAGGAAGTGAAGATCGGTTACGACGGTATCGTCTTCGCAATGGACTCGTCCAACAAGGACATCAAGCTCGAGCCGAAGGATCTGTACCTCGCGCTCGCCGCTGAAGTCGTCAAGGACGGCAAGCTCGTTGCCAACCCCTACAAGAAGTGGTCGGAAATCAACAAGGAACTGCCGGATGTAGCAATCGCTGCTTACATCCCGGGTTCCAAGCACGGCACACGCGAAGTCTTCGAAGAGAAGATCATGGCTGACGGCTGCAAGGAAGCCAAGGCGACCGACGTCATCAAGACGCTGATCACCGACGCCAAGCAGGCTGCTGCCAAGTGCGTTGCAGTTCGTAAGGACGGCGCTGCAGTCGACATCGACGGCGACTACACCGAGACGCTTGCTCGTATCGATGCCAACAAGTCCGGCCTCGGCGTTTTCGGCCTCGCTTTCTACGAAAACAACGCTGACCGCCTGAAGGTCGCGACCGTCTCTGGCGTCGTTCCTTCCACCGAAACCGTTGCCAGCGGCAAGTACCCGGTTTCCCGCCCGCTGTTCTTCTACGTGAAGAAGGCTCACCTGGGTGTTATCCCGGGCCTCAAGGAATATGTCGAGTTCTTCACGTCCGACGAAATGATCGGCCCTGACTCGCCGCTCGCAAACTACGGCCTCGTCGCCGCTCCGGACAAGGAGCGCGAAGAAATCCGCGCCAAGTTCGCTGCCGGCGCTTCGATGTAATGAAGAAAGAGGGGTGTGGCCTGCCGCACCCCTCGTCCCGCTTCGGTGACATTCCGTCTCGGCGCCATTCGTCTCGGTGATTGTCTCCGGTTGACAGTTCCCATCCATCGCCATCCACATGATTATTGATGGATTACGGATGGATAGGATGTATCAACCTTGACGCTTGCCAGACTTTATTCCAGTCAGGCGGCAAGCATCACTGGATGGTCCAGCGGTCTCGTTTTGATGACTTTTTGATTTGCCCGATATCGCACCGTGCTCTTGATGCACGCCGAGGGAACTCTAATGAACACATCGATCCTTTTGCTGATACTGGCGCTCATCGGCATCGGCAGCTATCTGCTCGGCAGCCGCCGCGCTGTTGTCCTGTCTGGTGGTCGCCCCTCCAGCATGCATTCCCGTGCCGGTTATCACGGCTCATACGCGGTCATCTGGGCGGTTTTGCCCGCGGCGTTCATTCTCTGTGCCTGGCTGGTCGTCAGCCCGTTGGTTGTTACCTCTGCGGTGCGCGGTAATTTCCCCGAGGATGTGCGGGCGCAATCCGAGGCGCAGCAGAGCCTCACCTACGGCATGGTGACCTCCATTGCCCGCGGCCTTCAGCGGCTGACGCCGGAGGAAACCGCGCAGGTTGAGGCGGATACGGCTGCTGTCCGGCCGCTTCTGGCATCGAAGGGTGTCGCGATCGCCGGTGATCCCGCGCGGTTCATGGTCGATGCCGCTCACACGCTCAACAGCATGACTTCCGCCAGCCGCATCGCGATGATTGCCGTTGTGCTGCTGGCGGCGCTTGGCGGCGGCGCCTATGCGTTGCGTTCGATCGCGCCGCGCTTTCGGGCACGCAACCAGGTCGAGAAGGTCATTCTCGCGGCCCTCCTCGTCGCCTCGTCCATCGCCATCCTCACGACCATCGGTATCGTGCTGTCGATGCTGACGGAAGCGATCCAGTTCTTCAACATGGTGCCGGCACATCAGTTCTTCTTCGGAACGGTCTGGGATCCGCGTTTCGCGGCGGCCGGTGCTACCGACTCCTCCGGCCAGTTCGGCCTGATCCCGCTCCTCGCCGGCACGCTTTATATCGGCCTCGTGGCCATGCTGGTTGCGGTTCCGGTTGGCCTCTTCTCGGCAATCTATATGGCGGAATATGCCTCACCGCGCTTCCGCTCGGTGGCAAAACCGCTGCTTGAAGTCCTCGCTGGTATCCCCACCATCGTTTACGGCTTTTTCGCGCTGACGACGGTCGGTCCTTTCCTCAGAGACATTTCCACGCAGATCAACGGTCTTGCAACGGGGAACTACGCCAACTTCATCCAGGCGCAGAGCGTTATCACCGCCGGCTTCGTCATGGGTATCATGCTGATCCCGTATGTGTCGTCGCTGTCGGATGACATCATCACCGCGGTGCCGCGTTCGCTGCGTGACGGTTCTCTCGGGCTCGGCGCCACGCGGTCCGAAACCATCAAGAGGGTCATCGTTCCCGCCGCTCTTCCCGGCATCGTCGGCGCCGTGCTGATGACGGCGTCGCGCGCTATCGGCGAGACCATGATCGTGGTTCTGGCGGCTGGCGTCGCCGCCCGGCTGCAGCTCAACCCGTTCGAGCCCATGACCACGGTGACGGTCAAGATTGTCAGCCAGCTCACCGGTGACCTTGAATTCACCTCGCCCCAGACGCTGGTCGCCTTCGCGCTCGGCATCACGCTTTTCGCCATCACGCTTTGCCTGAATATCTACGCGCTTTACATTGTGCGCAAATACCGGGAGCAATATGAATGACCGACATCGTTTCTCCCGCAGCCAGTGCGAGCGCCGTCAACAGGGCCACGCGCCGTGATATCGGCATCAAGCGCCGCTATGCCGCCGAACGCCGCTTCCGTGCCTACGGCATAGCAGCGATTTCCTTCGGCCTCATCTTCCTCTTCCTGCTGCTTTTCTCGGTGGTTTCCAAGGGTTACACCGCTTTCCAGCAGACGATGATCACCGTTCCGGTTGAGTTTTCGGAACAGATCATCGATGCGAAAAATGAGCGCGCCACAAATCCCGCTAAGCTGATGACGGCCAATTATCCCGTCATCGCCCGCGATGCTGTCGCCAAGGTCCTTGGTGTTGCGCCGACTGACCGCGCCGGTCTCCGCGCCGTCAACCTCTTGATCTCGGACAGCGTGCGCACGCAGCTTCGCGATATCGTCGTTGCCGATCCCGCCGTTATCGGCACCACACGCACCGTCACGCTTCTCGCTTCGGGCGATGTCGACAGCGCCTTCAAGGGCCAGGTCGACCTGACGGCGGATGAAGCCAATCGCCGCATCTCGAACCAGCAGCTCGGCTGGATGAACCAGCTTGCCGAAAGCGGCCAGCTTGGCAAACATTTCAATACCGGCATCTTCATCAACGGCGCCTCGAGCCGTCCGGAAGCGGCGGGTGTCGGCGTGGCGTTGATCGGTTCCTTCTACATGATGCTGATCGTGCTTGTACTTTCATTGCCGATTGGCGTCGCGGCCTCGATCTATCTCGAGGAATTCGCCCCGAAGAACCGTCTGACGGATCTTATCGAGGTGAATATCAACAATCTCGCGGCCGTTCCTTCGATTGTTTACGGTCTGCTCGGCCTCTCGGTTTTCATCAACTTCATGGGCTTTCCGCGCTCGGCCTCGCTGGTCGGCGGCCTCGTCCTGACGCTGATGACCCTGCCGACGATCATCATCGCGACGCGCGCTGCCCTCAAGGCCGTGCCGCCGTCAATCCGCGCCGCCGCCCTCGGCCTCGGCGCTTCCAAGATGCAGACGATCTTCCACCATGTGCTGCCGCTCGCCATGCCCGGCATTCTGACCGGCACCATCATCGGCCTCGCCCACGCGCTGGGCGAAACGGCGCCGCTGCTCTTGATCGGCATGGTGGCATTCGTTGCGAATTACCCGACAACGCCGATGGATCCGTCCACGGCCCTGCCGGTGCAGATTTACATGTGGGCGAACGAAGCCGAGCGCGCCTTTGTCGAAAGGACATCTGGCGCTATCATCATCCTGCTTCTGTTCCTCATTGTCATGAATGTTGGCGCAATCCAGTTGCGTCGCCGCTTCGAACGGCGCAGGTAGAGGGAGATTGAGCAAATGCTCATGTTGTCGGAAGCAGCAGTTGAAAAGGCGCTGGACAAGAAAATGAATGAAGTCTCATACAAGATGATCGGCAAGGACGTTTCGGTTTATTACGGCGAAAAGCGCGCGCTTTACGACGTGAACCTCAATGTTCGGGAAAATACGGTGACCGCGCTGATCGGCCCCTCGGGCTGCGGAAAATCCACCTTCCTGCGTACCCTGAACCGTATGAACGACACGATCGACGGCTGCCGGGTCACCGGCAAGATCACGCTCGACACTGACGATATCTATGATCAGGCGATCGATGTCGTGGAGTTGCGTGCCCGTGTCGGCATGGTGTTCCAGAAGCCGAACCCCTTCCCGAAGTCGATCTATGAAAACATTTCCTACGGTCCGCGCATCCATGGTCTCGCCCGCAACAAGGCGGATATGGACCAGATCGTCGAGCAAAGCCTGCAGAAGGCCGGTCTCTGGAACGAGGTGAAGGATCGTCTGCACGAATCCGGCACCGGTCTCTCTGGCGGTCAGCAGCAGCGTCTGTGCATCGCACGCGCCGTTGCCGTCAGCCCGGAAGTGATCCTGATGGACGAGCCCTGCTCGGCGCTCGACCCGATCGCGACTGCAAAGGTCGAAGAACTGATCCACGAGCTGCGTACCAACTACACCATCGTTATCGTCACGCACTCCATGCAGCAGGCGGCGCGTGTTTCCCAGCGCACGGCCATGTTCCACCTTGGTCACCTTGTCGAGGAAAACGAAACCGACAAGATGTTCACCAATCCGGACGACCAGCGCACGCAGGACTACATCATGGGCCGCTTCGGCTGATCCCGGCCGGCGCTTTATCGAAACCGAACAAGACTGGTGCCTCTGCCGTGCCCGCTTCCGGGTACGTGCATGCAGGCCAAGCCGGAGGACTAGACCATGACACAGACAACGACCCATTCGCATATTCTGTCGGCCTATGACGACGAACTCAAATTCCTCACGCGTCGTATCGCCGAAATGGGCGGTCTCGCGGAACAGATGTGCGCCGACGCCGTGCGTGCGCTCGTCAACTCAGACGCCGCACTCGCCCAGAAGGTCATTTCCGACGACGCGATCCTCGACCATTCCGAGCGCGAGATTGGCGACAAGGCCATCGTTACCATCGCCAGGCGTCAGCCGATGGCGGCAGATCTTCGCGAGATCATCGGCACGCTGCGTATTGCAGCGGACCTCGAACGCGTTGGCGACCTCGGTAAGAACACTGCCAAGCGTGTCATCGCGGTTGCCGGAACGGGCGTGCCGCGCAAGCTCGCCCGCGGCATAGAGCACCTCTCGGAGTTGGCGCTGGTACAGCTCAAGGAAGTCCTCGATGTCTATTCGACACGTTCGGCGGAGAAGGCCAATGCCATCCGCGAGCGCGACGAGGAAATCGACGCCATGTATACGTCGCTCTTCCGTGAGCTTCTGACCTACATGATGGAAGATCCGCGCAACATCACCACCTGCACGCATCTTCTTTTCTGCGCCAAGAACATCGAGCGTATCGGCGACCACGCCACCAATATCGCCGAGACGATCTATTACATGACCACCGGCAGCCAGCCGGAGGGCGAACGTCCGAAGGACGACAGTTCCAACACGCTCGGTTCGGTGACCGAGTAACAGACAAGCAGCGGCTTGCGGAGTTAGTATATGGTGCCCAAGATTGCAGTTGTGGAAGATGAGGAAGCTCTGAGCGTCCTGCTTCGTTACAATCTCGAGGCTGAGGGATACGACGTCGACACGATACCCCGTGGCGATGAGGCGGAAATCAGGCTGCAGGAGCGTATTCCGGATCTTCTCATCCTGGACTGGATGCTGCCTGGCGTTTCCGGCATCGAGTTGTGCCGGCGGCTCCGAATGCGGCCGGAAACCGAACGTCTGCCCATCATCATGCTGACGGCGCGTGGCGAAGAGAGCGAGCGCGTTCGTGGCCTTGCCACCGGCGCCGACGATTATGTCGTCAAGCCGTTCTCGACGCCGGAACTCATGGCCCGCGTCAAGGCCATGCTGCGCCGGGCGCGCCCCGAGGTTCTGTCCTCGGTGCTGAAATGTGGCGATATAGAACTGGATCGCGAGACCCATCGCGTTCACCGCAAAAGCCGCGAAGTGCGTCTCGGCCCGACGGAATTCCGTCTGCTGGAGTTCTTGATGACCTCTCCGGGCCGGGTGTTCTCCCGCTCGCAGTTGCTGGATGGCGTCTGGGGCCATGATATCTATGTCGATGAGCGTACCGTCGACGTGCATGTCGGACGCCTGCGTAAGGCGCTCAATTTTTCCCATATGCAGGATGTCATCCGCACCGTGCGTGGTGCAGGATATTCGATGGAAGCCTGATCGGAACCGAACTGACGGTTCCCCTCAGCATGACGTTCCGCCAAAATGAAAAGGCCCGAAACCGGAATGGTGTCGGGCCTTTTCATTTTGAACCCTCCGCAAGCACGATACTTTCATCTGCTTGACGAGCGGTTGAGAGCCCACCTCCAATCCGGATTGGAGGGCGAAACCCGACGACGATGAATAAGCCTTGGTGTTCTGCTGTAGCCGTTCGGGAAGCGCGGTGTGTTTGTCACAAAAAAACGGGCCCGAAGGCCCGTAGTTTTTGAGTGTCAAATGCGTGCCGCAACACTCAAGCCTTACGGCGCTCGCTGACCGGCTGGTAGGCGAGCTTCGCATGGAACTTGCAATAGGGCGAAGATTCCAGCGCTTCACAACCGCAGAAATGGAAATCGTCTTTCAAGGGATCGCCAACCGGCCACTTGCAGGTGCGCTCCGTCAGTTCCGTCAGTGTCAGGCGACGGGAAATCGGGGTGACGACGTTTCTGGACGGAACGTAATCAAGGACTTCCGCAGTCTCGGTGCCGATCTCTTCCTGAAGAGCCGTTGCTGCGTTGGAACGCGTCAGAACCCGAGCAGGCGCCGTGCCGACGCGGCCCGCGAAATTCGTCGCGCGGGGAGCGGGGGCAGCGGTACGCTTGGGAGCGGAACGCGCCGAAGTGACCGGACCGCCAGCCTTGACGCGTCCCGGCAGGTTAAGACGGTGGACCTTGCCGATGACGGCATTGCGGCTGACACCGCCCAGCTGCGCTGCTATCTGGCTGGCGCTAAGCCCTTCGGACCACAATTTCTTGAGTTTCTCGACCCGTTCGTCTGTCCAGTTCATGCCGCTTCTCCGCTTTTCGCGTGTATTTTCGGCAGAATCCCTCTCCGTCTCGCGGGATGTGCCGCGAGTGTGGTTTCTGCCTGATTTTTGGTGACTAGTTCCGCCGCAATGCAGTCTAGTAATTAGCGATTAACCTAGTGCCACGCAGACTCCGTGGCAAGAGTCACGGGAATCATCTCGAATCGATTTTCCGGTTTTCCCCAACTTGCTGGCGAGTAGAGTCAGAAAGGCAACACCTGGGGTCTGCCGCGTCGCCACCTACTAGGGCTTGATAAGCCTAGGAAATACGGACTTTTGTTGACATCGGCAGGCGAAGTGACAATAGTGCCCCTGCCGCCGCGAGGCGGCATTTTTGATTTTCAGGCGAGGGATAACCTCACCAGCCTATTGACAACCGTCTGACAGCGCATTTGCGCAAGGAGTGATACAGCCATGGCCGAAGCCGCCGCGCCATTGTTCGATACGTTTTCAAGAGCCCCCTTGCGCTTTGAGCGAGGCGAGGGCGTCTGGCTGTTCACGGAAAGCGGCGAGCGATATCTGGATTTTGCGGCCGGCGTCGCCGTCAATTCGCTGGGCCATGCTCACCCGCATCTTGTCGACGCGATCAAGACCCAGGCCGAGAAGGTCTGGCACGTCTCGAACCTTTATGAAGTGCCCGGACAGGAAAAACTCGCCAAGCGCCTGACGGAAGCGACATTCGCGGACAAGGTCTTCTTCACCAATTCCGGCGCGGAAGCGCTGGAATGCGCGATCAAGACCGCGCGCCGTTACCACTATTCCAAGGGGCATCCGGAAAAGTTCCGCATCGTCACCTTCGAAGGCGCCTTCCATGGCCGCACGCTGGCGACGATCGCTGCCGGTGGCCAGCAGAAATATCTCGAAGGTTTCGGTCCCAAGGTCGAAGGTTTTGACCAGGTGCCGTTCGGTGATGTCGATGCGCTGAAGGCCGCCATCACGCCGGAGACGGCTGCGCTTCTGATCGAGCCCATTCAGGGTGAGGGCGGCATCCGCGGACCAGCCAAGGAATTCCTGCATCTGCTGCGGTCGCTCTGCGATGAACACGGCCTGCTTCTGATTTTCGATGAAGTCCAGACCGGCGTCGGCCGTACGGGCAAACTTTTCGCCTATGAGCACACCGGTGTCGCGCCTGACATCATGGCGGTGGCCAAGGGTATCGGCGGCGGTTTCCCGCTCGGCGCGTGCCTTGCAACGGCCGATGCCGCTTCCGGCATGACGGCCGGCGTGCATGGCACCACCTATGGCGGCAACCCGCTGGCCATGGCTGTTGGCAATGCCGTGCTCGATGTCGTTCTTTCCGAAGGCTTTCTGGAAAAGGTTCGTGACGTCGCGCTCGTCTTCCGCCAGGGCCTTGCCTCGCTGAAGGATCGCTATCCGGATGTGATTGAGGAAATTCGCGGCGAAGGCCTGCTGCTCGGCATCAAGGCCAGGGTTCCCTCGGGTGAATTGCTGCAGGCCATGCGCGCGGAACATCTGCTCGGTGTACCGGCGGGCGACAACGTCATCCGCCTTCTGCCGCCGCTCGTCACCACGGCGGAAGAGGCTCGCGAAGGCTTGGCGCGCGTGGAAGCGGCCGCCGCATCCCTGACCGCCAAGCAGGCGAAAATCGCCTGACGAAACAATAAAATGCGGGCCTCTTCCTGGAGGCTCGCGAGCATGGGACAGTTTGAAATGGCTTCACCTAAACATTTTCTCGACCTGTCGGCCGTTGGCTCGCAGGATCTGCGGGCGATTCTTGATGATGCCCGCGCGCGCAAAGCCGCCACCAAGGCCGGCACGGCGGAAAAGCCGCTTGCCGGCAAGATGCTGGCGATGATCTTCGAAAAGCCTTCCACCCGCACCCGCGTCTCCTTCGATGTCGGCATGCGCCAGCTTGGCGGTGAGACGCTTTTCCTCTCTGGTACTGAAATGCAGCTCGGTCGCGCCGAAACGATCGGTGATACGGCGAAGGTGCTGTCGCGTTATGTCGACGCCATCATGATCCGCACGACGGATCATTCTCGCCTCCTGGAGCTTGCCGAACACGCGACCGTGCCTGTTATCAACGCCCTGACCGATGACACGCATCCCTGCCAGATCATGGCCGACATCATGACCTTCGAGGAGCATCGCGGCCCCGTAAAAGGCAAGACCATTGCCTGGACCGGTGACGGCAATAATGTCCTTCACTCTTTCGTTGAGGGTTCCGCGCGCTTTGGTTACCGCATGACGATGGCGGTGCCGATGGGTTCCGAACCGCATGATAAGTTCCTGAACTGGGCCCGCAACAACGGTGGCGAGATCGCACTGTATCATGATGCCGACAAGGCGGTCGCGGGTGCCGATTGCGTCGTCACCGATACCTGGGTCTCCATGAACCAGGAGCACAAGGCGCGCGGCCACAACATCTTCCAGCCCTATCAGGTCAATGAAGCCCTGATGGCCAAGGCGGAAAAGGACGCGCTGTTCATGCATTGCCTGCCGGCTCATCGTGGGGAAGAAGTGACGGATGCGGTGATCGACGGCCCGCAATCGGTAGTCTTCGATGAGGCGGAAAACCGTCTCCACGCGCAGAAGTCCATCATTGCCTGGTGCATGGGCGTGATCTGAAGAATTCACCCGTTCCGATCGTCGTTGGGCCGGGTTCTTGAACTTCCCTGCATCGATTACCATCTGTGGCACTTCGAAGAGGCTCGTCGGTTTTGCTGGCGGGCCATCATCACGATTTGCACGTTTTTCCCCGGAAGCGGTTTCTCTTGCCGGATCTCTGTGCGACAAGCAAAAAAGCACATTTTGAAAGCCGGACTTTTGGACGGTAGCGGCGCCACG
Organism: Pseudomonadota bacterium; assembly: GCA_023444445.1. GTDB lineage: Bacteria > Pseudomonadota > Alphaproteobacteria > Rhizobiales > Rhizobiaceae > Agrobacterium. The sequence goes on from JAEXMK010000126.1 coordinate 15,946, forward strand.
GCTGCGCCAAGGAGTATGACATGGCAGATGTAACGGTTGAACTGGACGATCTCGATTTTGCTGGCGACGACAAGGTTGTGCCCTTTCAGGTCGAAGGTCTGGATGTGCGCGGCCGCGCGGTCCAGGTTGGGCCGCTGCTGAACGCCATTCTTGAAAGGCATGATTATCCCGCTGCCGTCGCCAGGTTGCTGGCAGAAGCGACCGTTCTGACGGCGCTGATCGGCACCTCACTCAAGTTTTCTGGCAAGCTTACGCTCCAGACCAAGGGCGATGGCCCGGTTGATCTGCTGGTCGCGGATTTCTCCGCGCCTGACAGCATGCGCGCTTATGCCCGTTTTGACGAGGAGCGGCTGGCGCAAGCGGTTGCAGCCGGTGCGACATCGCCGGAGCAATTGCTGGGCAACGGCATTCTCGCCTTCACCATCGATCAGGGCGCGGGCATGCAGCCCTATCAGGGCATCGTGCCGCTCGATGGCTCATCGCTGGAAGACATTGCCGGGGTCTATTTCCGCCAGTCGGAACAGCTTCCGACCCGCGTGCGTCTGGGCGTTGCCGAGTTCTTCGACCGCGACGGCGAGGGCAAGCCGCGCCACGCCTGGCGTGCAGGCGGCTTGATCGCGCAGTTCCTGCCACAGGCCCCCGAGCGGTTGCGCATGCGTGACCTGCATGGTGGCGATGGTGACGAGGGTGGTCATGAGGTGCAGGAAGACGATGCCTGGACCGAAGCCGTAACATTGCTGAATACCATCGATACCGATGAGTTGACCGATCCGCAGGTGCCGGCGGAACGCCTGCTCTACAGGCTTTTCCACGAAAGCGGCGTGCGGATTTACGACCCGCAGGCCATTTTCGACCGCTGCAGCTGCTCGCGGGACAAGATCAAGGGTGTGCTGTCAGGCTTCACCGCCGAGGAAATCAAGGCAAGCGAGGAGGACGGTGCCATTTCGGTCACCTGCGAGTTTTGCTCCACCACCTATCGCTACGATGTCAGCGAATTTGAGAATGCCTGAACAGAAGGCCGCGCTCCAAAGGGGCGCGGCTTATTTTTTGCCGGGTGGCAGTCGTCAGTTCAGAACCCGCATCAGGCCGGGGGAATCCAGCGAAAAGGCGGGAATGGTGACATTGAACACCTCGCCATTTTCGGTTTCCATTTCATAATGGCCGAACATAAGGCCTGACGGCGTATCCAGCGGACAGCCGGAGGAATATTCGTAGCTGTCACCGGGCTTGAGCTGCGGCTGCTCGCCGACGACGCCCGGCCCGTAGACCTCGTCCACCTGTCCGTTCTGATCGGTAATATTCCAATAACGGTTGACGAGTTTCACGGGCACATCGGAATTGTTCGCGATCACGACCTTGTAGCCCCAGACGTAACGATCGTCATCCGGGTCGGATTGTTCCTCGAGATAATACGGATCGACCGTTACCTCGATATCCCTTGTCAGAGCACGATACATACGCGCCACACCTCGAAATTATGCCTGCCGCCATATCCTACACTATAGGCTCTGGCTATCGTCAAGGAAATGAATGACTTGACGGGCAGGGGGCGTCTCTCGTTGCGCTGTTTTTTGCCGTTAGGGATAACGGTAAAGGTAAATATTGGTTGCCTGATACCGCCTTTTCCGGCCACGCGGGCAAACCATGGCCCGACACGCAGCCAGGCCATGGCAATTTGGCGTTTGAATTTCAGGCGGAAACGGCAGCGAGACCCTTTGCCAGATCTTCAAGCAGATCGTCCGTATCCTCGATACCGCAGGAAAGGCGCAGGGTGCCGCCGGAAATGCCGAGTTCGGCGCGCGCCTCGTCGGTGAGGTTCTTGTGCGTCGTCGTACCCGGATGAGTGACAAGGCTCTTGGCGTCGCCCAGATTGTTGGAAATCTTCACGATTTCCAACGCGTTCTGCAGCTTGAAGGCTGCTTCCTTGCCACCCTTCAGCTCGAAAGCGACCAGCGTCGAGCCGCCGGACATCTGGCGCGCAATGATATCGGCCTGCGGGTGATCGGCACGGCCGGGATAGATGACCTTGGCGACCTTGCCACTATCGGCAAGGAAGTCCGCGATATTGGAGGCATTGGCCGTCTGCTGCTTTACGCGCAGTGGTAGCGTTTCAATACCCTTCAGAAGCGTCCAGGCATTAAACGGCGACATGGCCGGGCCGGTATGGCGAAAATAATCCTGCAACTCTTCTTCGATCCACTTCTTGTCGGAAAGGATCACGCCGCCGAGGCAGCGGCCCTGGCCGTCAATATGTTTGGTGGCCGAATAAACCACGATATGGGCGCCAAGTTCGAGCGGCTTCTGGAAAAGCGGCGTCGCAAAGACGTTGTCGACCACCACCTTCGCGCCGATCTGGTTGGCGAGCTTCGCCACGCCGGCAATATCCACCACCTCAAGCGTCGGATTGGTCGGGCTTTCGAGGAAGAACAGCTTGGTGTTGGGCTGGATCGCCTTTTCCCAGTTGCTGAGATCACGTCCGTCGATCAGCGTGCATTCGATGCCATATTTCGGCGCCAGCGTTTCAACCACCCAGCGGCAGGAGCCGAAGAGGGCGCGTGCGGCAACGATGTGATCGCCGGCGCGCAGCTGGCACATGATGGCGGCGGTGACGGCAGCCATGCCGGAGGCAAGTGCGCGGGCGTCTTCAGCGCCTTCCAGCAGGCACATACGCTTCTCGAACATGTCATTGGTGGGGCTCGCATAACGGGCATAGATAAAGCCGTCCGTCTCACCCTTGAAGCGCGCTTCGGCGGCTTCAGAGTTCTCGTAGACGAAACCCTGGGTCAGATAGATTGCTTCCGACGTTTCACCATAGGGTGAGCGTAGCGTACCGCCGTGAACGAGCTGGGTTGCCGGGCGCCATTTATTGCTCATGTGATCACCTTCAAAACAAAAAAACCGGCCGCAAAAGCAGACCGGTTCCTAGCACCCGGTCTTTTTAGCCACTTGTTTAACGTGGCTGCAAGCCGACCGGCCAAATCACCACGGGATAAGCTTGCCATACTGCCGTTACCGGCTTGCGTCAATGCTTTCCTTTTGGTTTTGTCGCCGTAAAAAGGAATGATGACCATGACGAGAACCACGGGCATTTTGGCGGACGGCGCAATCCGGGCGCTGTTTACGGGCGGCAAACTGAAAAGCGAGGCCGATCTCGATATCGACCAGGTGCAGCCCGCCAGCCTCGATCTGCGGCTCGGCTCCAAGGCTTACCGCGTCCGCGCCAGCTTCATGCCCGGCCCCGGAACCCGTGTCATCGACAAGCTCAATCGCCTCAGCCTGCATGAGATCGATCTCAGCCAGGGTGCGGTGCTGGAAACCGGTTGTGTCTATATCGTTCCGTTGATGGAAAGCCTAGATCTGCCGGCAGACATGTCGGCCTCGGCCAACCCGAAAAGCTCGACCGGCCGTCTCGATATCTTCACCCGCGTCATGACCGACAATGCGCAGGAGTTTGACAAGATTCCGGCTGGCTATGCCGGTCCGCTTTATCTCGAAATCAGCCCGCGCACCTTCCCCATCGTCGTGCGCCGCGGCTCACGCCTGTCGCAGATCCGTTTCCGCATCGGCCACGCGCTTCTCAATGAAAGCGAACTGCTGAAGCTGCACGAAACGGAAACGCTGGTGGCAAGCGAAAACCCGAACGTGACGGGTGGCGGGATTGCGCTTTCGATTGACCTCAAGGGTTTCGGTGAGAACGGGCTGATCGGTTATCGCGGTAAACACCACACGGCGGTGGTGGATGTCGACAAGAAGGCCCAGCACGATGTCCTCGATTTCTGGGAGCCGCTCTTTGCCCGCGGCCGTGCGGAACTGATCCTCGACCCGGACGAGTTCTATATCCTTGTTTCACGCGAAGCCGTGCACGTACCGCCCCTCTATGCGGCCGAAATGACCCCCTTCGACCCGCTGGTGGGCGAGTTCCGCGTACACTACGCCGGTTTCTTCGATCCCGGCTTCGGCCATGCGCAGGCTGGCGGCACCGGCAGCCGCGCCGTTCTCGAGGTCCGCAGCCACGAGGTGCCCTTCATCCTGGAACACGGCCAGATCGTCGGGCGGCTTGTTTACGAGCATATGCTGGAAAAACCGGAAGGCCTTTACGGCACCGGGCTTGGTTCCAACTATCAGGCACAGGGGCTGAAGCTCTCCAAGCATTTCCGCGCCGAGTAATGATCCCCGGGGCGCTTGACACCCGCCGCGAACTGTCCGATGTCTTAGCCTGCGCGGGTGTAGCTCAATGGTAGAGCAGCAGCTTCCCAAGCTGATGATGGGGTTTCGATTACCCTCACCCGCTCCAGTAATTTCAATCACTTAGAGGATGCGACGTGTCACCCGTGTCACGTCATGTCACTTTCGCTTTTCAGCGCGGATTTCGGCGACTCGCCGACTATTCTGCAAACCATCGCCACGGCTGTAGCGTTTGGTCATCTTTGCTGTGGAATGCGTTGCCAATTCCTGGGCCGCTTCCAGCGATCCAGTGGCTTCCACGGTTTCAGAAACAGCGCCGGCCCGAGTGTCCATCGACCAGATATAATCCGGGACGCCGGCCGCCTTCCTCACCTTCTTGAATTTCTCAGTGTAGTGATTGTCGCGATACGGCTTGCCGGTATCTTCGTCTATGACAACAGGCCCGATCTCCGGAATGGAGTAGGCCTTCAAGGCCTCGACCACCAAAGGCATCACACTGAGGTCGCGTGCAGCAAGGGCTTTGTTCTTGCTGGTCTGGATGCGCAGTATCAGATCCTTCGAGATATCGCCGGCGGTTAAGCCACGCCAACGGAAGGGACCGCCTTCAGGTGGCGGTGACCATTCACCGATTACGTCAATGCGGCGCAATGCAGTTTCGAATTTAACCGCCTCGACAAACCCGATAGACGGGCATTTCATCTTGGCGCTTTTCTTCACGATGGCCTCGCACTGGGCATAGGTCATTGCGATGGTCCGCCCGCCCGGTTGTTCGAATTGCATAAGTTCGAAGATATCTGCGGTTACGTCTCACCCAAGGGCTTCGCGAAGCTAGACCGCATCGCGCAAGAGGCGGCGAGAGTGGCCCATGAGCGCGAATCGGCATCGAAAGAGAGGGCGCATGGCGTTTCCGATTCGGCTTGGATCATTGCTCAGGTCGATTACGGACGGGAGAATATTGTTGAAAATGCCATGATCGATGCAGGCATAGAGGCGTGCGTCATCATGCGCCAAGGGCCTGAGCGGAAGCGTCGATATAAGATACTTCCATCGAAACCGACCCCGGTTTTCAATGGTATCGTATTCGTTTTCTGCGTGGCAGACGCTCACGCACTTCGGGGTGTCCTTACCTTTGATCACGTCAAGAACATCATTATGTCGGGTGAGGTTGCGGTTAAGATCAATCCGGAATCGATAAACCAGTTCAAGGAGTTGGCTGCGCAAGGTGTGTATGATCACAACCGTCGATCTGATGCCATCAGGAAGGGCGACAAGGTCAGAATAACCAGCGGTCCATTCGTTGGCTTTGAGGTTGCGATTGATGCCTTCGGTGAGGCTGGGCAGGGCGACGCTGTCGTCACCATAGAAATCTTCGGCAAACCTACCGTCTTCAATATGCCTCTTGTCATGCTCGAAAAAGTGTGAGTACAAATGCGCATGGTCGATCCGGTTCTTAGCGGGCTTTTGCTCTAGCGCCCGGACCCAGCCCAGACGGTCTCCTTTGCGAGACACCGATTCAGGGCCAGTGCTACAGCTATGCTACGATGAATGATGAGGCGGCCAGACGGTCGCCTTTTTGCATTGTAGGTATGGGCAGGCTAACCACTCTCAAATCACGGATCGGCAAGCTGCCGCCTCGTCTAGGGCCAATGCCTGGTGATGAGCAGGAGCGGAACCGCAACAGGCAGACGGCAGAGCCGTGGCGCAAGTGGTATCAGCTGGCAGAGTGGAAGCGGCTGCGCATTCAGACATTCACCCGAGATCACTTTACCTGCCAGATGGCGGGATGCGGAAGGATTGAGGGAGATACCTCGAAGCTGATCTGCGACCACGTCACTCCTCACAAGGGTGACCGCGATCTGTTCTTCGATGCGTCGAACCTTCAGACGCTGTGCAAGCCCTGTCACGATACAGTCAAGCAACGAGAGGAGCGGTCGCGAGGCCGTTGGTAACGATGGCACGAGACTGCGGTGAGATTATTGTTGACGGTTCTGAGCTTCTCTCCCGTCTCCGTATCGGAGTGAAGATGCCTCGCATGTTCGGTCCTCGTATGACTGTTGCCACATGGCTCTTTCAGTTGGCAGGTTTGGTGAGCGGTACGAACGTCGTTGTCGAGGTCGATGACGATCTGACCGATCAGGCAGGCGCCTAGTCCCGTTGGGCATGGAGGGGGGCGGTCGAAAGTCTGGAAGGCCACCTCCCTCCGCACCCGCGCCCCCCTCACTCAGGGATTTTTTTTAGCCATGACCGAGAATTTTGACCTGTTCGGCAACCCCTGGGTTGATAAGCCGACCAAGCGCGGACGACCACAGCACGAGGTTACGCCGAGAAGTCGCAATAGAGTCAGTATGTTAGTGGCTATGGGTTGGGCGAATCCTCGGATTTGCAACGTTCTACTCCACCAGCGATACTGACTTCTTCTAAGACGCCGCCGCGCAGTTGACTGCCGGTCGCGTGTTCCTGCTGTCGATGAAGGGCAGGCGCCCCCAGTTCCTGAAAAGCAAGCCCCCGAGGCTATTCCGAACGCTGTCCTCAACTCGGTTGTCGCTGAGGCAAGTAACGGATCGGTTTACCTTCGAGTTCGCGTAGAGCAGCCATCATCGACCGGGCTAACGCTCATGGTGCGGTATCGCGTGGCCAATGGAACGG
>JAEXMK010000139.1 GCA_023444445.1 Pseudomonadota bacterium
CCAGATCGTCAATGAAGCTGGCGCCTTCGACAACCTTGTCGGCGTCAACGCCAAGATGATCAATTACAATTTTCTTTACGCGTTCTGCGATATCGCTCATGTCGGTTTCCTCGACCTTTATTTTGAAAGGGAATGCCTTTCGGCACCCTGCCCTGTTAGAAGCCCTCATGCGCCGTTCAAATCCGGCACCGCTGGCAAACCCGTTCAACCCGGTCCAAGCTAGACATCGTCACGCAAAACCGCAACGGCTTCCTGTCTCTCCGGGACGACTGTTCACAGTCTTGGCCCGCTTAACATGGTTTCAATCGGTCGAAAAGCCTGAAAACGCGCTAAGCACAGCGTATGACAGGCAATTTCCCCGAAAACCCGCAAGCGGGGCCTTGCGGCGCCAGCTACCCAAGAAGGTGCTTAAACAGCGCCGCAATCCTTTTATGACGGTCACAAGTGCCGTCAGATCATCGCCATGCCGCCGTTGACGTGCAGGGTCTGGCCGGTCATGTAGGCCGCCTCGTTGGAAGCGAGGTAAAGCACGGCCGATGCGACTTCTGCACCCGTGCCCATGCGCTTCATGGGAATGGCGCCCATGATGGCGTCTTTCTGCTTGTCGTTCAGCTTGCCGGTCATCGCGCTTTCGATGAAGCCCGGGGCCACGCAGTTGACGGTGACGTTGCGGGTGGCGATTTCCTGCGCCAGCGACTTCGAAAAACCGATCATGCCGGCCTTGGAAGCGCAATAGTTAGCCTGACCGGGGTTACCGGTGACGCCGACGATGGAGGTGATGTTGATGATGCGGCCAAAACGGCGGCGCATCATCGGATGCGTCAGCTCGCGCGTCAGGCGGAACATCGCCGTCAGGTTCACTTCAATGACGTTGTCCCAGTCCTCGTCGCTCATGCGCACGAAGAGGCCGTCCTTGGTGATGCCGGCATTGTTGACGAGGATATCGACGCCTTCCAGCTCGGCTTCGGCTTTTTCGCCGAGGGCCTTCACTTCGGCGCGGTCGGCAAGGTTGGCCGGGAAAATCTTGACGCGCTCGCCAAGTTCTGCCGCCAGCGCTTCGAGCTTTTCAACGCGCGTGCCGTGCAGGCCGACGGTTGCGCCCTGGCTGTGCAGAAGGCGAGCGATTTCTTCGCCAATGCCGCCGGTCGCACCGGTTACGAGAGCCTTGCGGCCGGTAAGATCAAACATGTCCTATTCCTTCTTTAGAGCTTCGGACTGAAAATGTTGAGCGTTATTGCGCCCTGAGGAATGCGGCTACGGGAAAAACCGTCAGCCGATAAGCGTGGCGAGGAGCTGATCGATATCGGCAGCACCGTTAACGGCAACGCCATTCACCGTCTTGTCGATGCGGCGGGCAAGGCCCGTCAGCACCTTGCCGGAACCGATTTCGTAAAGCTGGGTCACGTTGTTGGCCGCAAACCACTCCACCGTCTCGCGCCAGCGCACCTGACCCGTTACCTGCTCGACCAGCAGAGCGGCGATCTCATTGGCGTCGGAAACGGGAGCGGCGCGCACGTTGGCGATGACAGGCACGACCGGATTGTGCTTTTCGACTTTTGCCAGCGCCTCGCGCATCGCTTCCGCCGCCGGCGCCATCAATGCGGAGTGGAAGGGAGCGGAAACTGGCAGCATGATGGCGCGTTTGGCGCCCTTTTCGGTGGCGATCGCTGCTGCCTTTTCGACAGCCGCCTTGCTGCCGGAAATAACCAGCTGACCACCGCCATTGTCGTTGGCAATCTGGCACACGCCGAGAATGCCGGCCTCGTCGCAAATGGCGGAAACGGCATCGTGCTCCAGACCGATAATCGCAGCCATGGCGCCCTCACCCACCGGCACGGCGGCCTGCATGGCATTGCCACGGATGCGCAGAAGACGGGCGGTATCGGCGATCGAGAACGTACCGGCGGCACAGAGTGCCGAATATTCGCCGAGCGAATGGCCAGCCACATAAGAAACCGTATCGGACAACTTCAGGCCGCGCGCTTCGAGAACCCGCATGACCGCCATGGACACGGCCATGAGGGCCGGTTGGGCATTGGCGGTCAACGTCAGCGTCTCTTCCGGGCCGTTCCACATGATGTCGGAAAGCTTCTGGTCGAGCGCCTCGTCGACTTCCTGAAACACGGCGCGTGCTTCCGGATAGCTATCCGCCAGCTCCTTGCCCATGCCGATGGCCTGGCTTCCCTGACCGGGAAATGTGAATGCAATACCCATGGGATGTGGTCCTTCTTTTCTGGCCTTGCCTTTATTCTTTCGGACTTCCATTCACATTCCGGCCAGCGAAGTCAAGGCTTGAAGCCCTATAGCAGGCGTTTGTCAGGGGTTTTGACAACCTGTTTTCCCCTTTCTTTTCATCATATTTTTTCTTGCACTGCGGCAAATCCCCATTACTTTCACCCCACCTTCCAAACTATCTGGCCAAGCACCGGGACATTTCCATGAAACAGAGACTATTGGGCCGCACGGGTATATCCGTGTCTGAAATCTGCCTCGGCACCATGACATGGGGCACGCAGAACACCGAAGCCGAAGCGCATGCGCAGATGGACTACGCCATCGAAAACGGCGTCAATTTCTTCGATACGGCAGAGCTTTACCCCACCACGCCCGTTTCCGCCGAAACCCAGGGGCGGACGGAAGATTACATCGGCACCTGGTTTGAAAAGACCGGAAAGCGCGATCAGGTCGTGCTCGCCACCAAGGTTGCCGGCTCAGGACGTGATTACATTCGTGGCGGTCGCGATATCGACGCTGCCGCGATCCGCGAGGCTGTCGATACCAGCCTCCAGCGCCTGAAGACCGACTATATAGACCTCTACCAAATCCACTGGCCGAATCGCGGCACCTATCATTTCCGTGGCGCATGGGGCTTTGACGCTTCCGGTCAGGATACCAAGCGCACGCTCGCCGAAATCACCGAAAAGCTGGAAACGCTCGGCGAACTGGTTAAGGCGGGAAAAATCCGCGCCATTGGCCTTTCCAACGAAAGCGCCTGGGGTACGCAGAAATATATCGATATTGCCGAGGCTAACGGCCTGCCGCGCGTCGCCACCATCCAGAACGAATATAACCTGCTCTATCGCAGCTTCGATCTCGATATGGCGGAAGTCGCCCATCACGAAGATGTCGGCCTGCTCGCCTATTCACCGCTGGCGGCAGGGCTGCTGACCGGGAAATACCAGAACGGCGCTCGTCCCGCCGGTTCGCGCGGAACCATCAACAAGGATCTCGGTGGCCGTTTGCAGCCGCATCAGGAAGCGCCGGTCAAGGCCTATCTGGAGCTTGCTGCCGCTCATGGTATCGACCCCGCAAAACTCGCCATCGCCTTCTGCCTGACGCGCCCCTTCATGGCCTCCGTCATCATCGGCGCCACCACGATGGAGCAACTGAAGGTTGATATTGCGGCCGCAGATATCACTCTTTCCGAAGAGGTGCTGAAGGGCATCGCAGCCATCCACCGGCAATATCCAATGCCGATCTGATGATCAAACGGCGCGCTTTTTCACGATCGCTCTTGCATTCCGGGCAAAAATCCGTATAAGCGCGCTGTTCACAACACCCGGTCCAATTGGCTGGTGGCTGAACGGAGGGCTGGTTCCGGTGACGGAACAGCAGGAACCATAAGGTTTTTCCGGCCTCCCGTGTCTCCGCTCTCGACCGTCTCGAACAACGCTTTTCTTGCTTTAAGGCTCACGCCTTTTCAGGAGCAGTCGTTGAGGCTTAGCGCCGTTGCCGGGTGAAGGACGAAACGCAAGAAAGGCAAAGCTTAAATGGCTCTTTACGAACACATCTTCCTTGCCCGGCAGGACATTTCTGCCCAGCAGGTCGACGCACTTGTCGAGCAGTACAAGGGCGTTATCGAATCGTTCGGCGGCAAAGACGGACGCATCGAGAACTGGGGTCTGAAGTCCCTCACCTACCGCAT
>JAEXMK010000214.1 GCA_023444445.1 Pseudomonadota bacterium
CGTCACCTTCACCCCCAGCTCGCGGATGAAGCCCATGTCGTGCTCCACCACCACCACCGAACGCGTCTTGGCGATTTCCTTCAGGAGTACGGCAGTTTCCGCCGTCTCCGCGTCCGTCATGCCCGCAACTGGTTCGTCCACCAGCAGAAGCTTCGGCTCCTGCGCAAGCAGCATGCCGATCTCCAGCCACTGTTTCTGCCCATGCGAGAGATTGGCGGCGAGATCGCCCCGGCGGTGGGAAAGCCGCACGGTGGCGAGGATTTCCTCGATGCGCGCCTTGTCTTCCTCCGTCAGCCGATAGAACAGCGTTGCGAACACGCCGCGCTTGCGGTTCAGCGCCAGTTCCAGATTGTCCCAGACGGTATGGCTTTCAAACACCGTCGGCTTCTGAAATTTCCGGCCGATGCCGAGCTGGGCGATATCCGCCTCGTCCTTCTTGGTGAGGTCGATGCTGTCTTCAAAGAGCACCGTGCCCGTGTCCGGTCGCGTCTTGCCGGTGATGATATCCATCATCGTCGTCTTTCCCGCGCCATTCGGGCCGATGATGGCGCGAAGTTCGCCCGGCTCCACCACGAAGGAGAGGGAATTCAGCGCCCTGAATCCATCGAAGGAAACGGAAACGCCATCGAGATAAAGCAGGCTTTTGGTTCTGTTTTCGGAAACCGTGTTCATGGGCTTACTCCGCCGCCTGTTGCGCAACCGCGCTGTCGTTGCCGGCTTCACGCGCCGCGCCCGCCACACGCTTCTCGCGCCGTCCGGCCAGATAATGCTGCACGGTGCCGACGATGCCCTTGGGGAAGAACAGCGTTACCGCGATGAAGAGACCACCCAGCGCAAACAGCCAGAACTCGGGAAACGCACCGGTGAAATAGCTCTTGCCGCCATTGACCAGCACCGCGCCGATGATCGGCCCGATCAGCGTGCCGCGTCCGCCCACAGCCGTCCACACCACCACTTCGATGGAGTTGGCTGGCGAAAATTCGCCGGGATTGATGATGCCCACCTGCGGCACGAACAGCGCGCCGGCAATGCCCGCCATCATCGCCGAGACGACGAAGGTGAAGAGCTTGATGTTTTCCACCCGAAAACCGAGGAAGCGCACCCGGCTTTCCGCATCCCGCACGCCCACCAGCACCTTGCCGAACTTGGAATTGACGATGCCGGATGCGATCAAAAGCGAGATCGCCAACATCACCGCCGTCATGGCAAACAGCACGGCGCGCGTGCCATCCGCCTGCACGGAATAGCCGAGAATATCCTTGAAATCGGTGAGGCCATTATTGCCGCCGAAACCCATGTCGTTGCGGAAGAAGGCAAGCAGCAGCGCATAGGTCATGGCCTGGGTGATGATCGAGAGATAAACGCCATTGACGCGCGAGCGGAAGGCGAACCAGCCGAAGACGAAGGCGAGCAGCCCCGGCACGACGAGCACCATCAGCGCCGCAAACCAGAACATGTCGAAGCCGTGCCAGAACCACGGCAGTTCCTTCCAGTTGAGGAACACCATGAAATCAGGCAGCACCGGATGGCCATAAACCCCACGCGTGCCGATCTGCCGCATCAGATACATGCCCATGGCATAACCGCCGAGCGCAAAGAAGGCGGCGTGGCCAAGCGAGAGAATGCCGCAATAACCCCAGACCAGATCGAGTGCCAGCGCCAGCAGCGCATAGGCCAGATATTTGCCGAGCATCGACATGATATAAGTCGGGGTGCGGAACGCGCTGTCGGCTGGCAGCAGCAGGTTGGAGGCGGGCACCAGCACGGCAATGGCGAGAATGATGCCGATGGCGATGGAAATGCGGCGATCGAGCGCGCGCAGGAGGAAGCCGGTAATCATGCTTCGATCGCCCTTCCCTTGAGTGCGAAGAGACCGCGCGGCCGCTTCTGGATGAACAGGATGATGAGGACGAGCACGAGGATCTTGCCGAGCACGGCGCCCACCGTCGGCTCGAGGAACTTGTTGAGCACACCGAGCGACAGGGCCCCGACCAGCGTTCCCCAGAGATTGCCGACGCCGCCGAACACGACGACCATGAAACTGTCGATGATGTAGCTCTGGCCGAGATTGGGAGAGACGTTATCGATCTGCGACAGCGCCACACCGGCAAGGCCCGCAACGCCCGAGCCGAGCGCAAAGGTGAAGGCATCCACCCACGGGGTGCGGATGCCCATGGAGGAAGCCATGCGGCGGTTTTGCGTGACCGCGCGCATCTGCAACCCGAAAGCGGAGCGTTTCAGCAGAACCAGCAGCGCGAAGAACACCGAAAGCGAGAAGCAGACGATCCACACCCGGTTCCAGGTGAAGTTGAGGTAACCGACGCTGAAGGAGCCGGACATCCAGCTAGGGCTGCCGACCTCACGGTTGGTCGGGCCGAAGATGGAACGCACGCCCTGTTGCAGGATCAGCGAGATGCCCCAGGTCGCGAGCAGCGTTTCCAGCGGTCGTCCATAGAGATAGCGGATGACGCCACGTTCCATAACGAGGCCGACGCCGGCCGTGACCAGAAAGGCGGCAGGCAGGGCAATCGCCAGCGACCAGTCGAACAGGCCGGGGAAATGGCTGCGGATCAACTCCTGCACCATGAAGGTGGAGTAAGCGCCGATCATCACCATCTCGCCATGCGCCATGTTGATGATGCCCATCACGCCAAAGGTGATGGCAAGGCCGATGGCGGCGAGCAGTAGCACCGAGCCGAGCGACAGGCCGTACCAGACATTCTGCGCGTAATCCCAGAAGGCAAGCGCGCTTTCAATACTGGAAATAGCCTCGTCCACATCCGGCTTCAGGCTAGGATCGACCGCGGGCGTGGCCGCCATCAGAATGCTGATCGCATCGCGCCCGCCAAGCTTCTTGATGGTGGCGATTGCTTCTTTCTTCACCTCAAGGGGGCGGTCGGAGGAGAGTAGCGAGACAGCCCGCGCCTCCTCCATCCGGGTCCGCACCTCATTGTCGGTTTCTTTGGCGATGGCGGCTTCCAGCAGTTCAAGATTTTCAGCGCTCGGGGCTTTCAGGACGGCGTCAGCCGCCGACAGCCGCACGGATTTTTCCGGGCTGAGCAACGTCAGCCCGCCCATCGCGGCGCGTATAACGCGACGAAGATTATTATTGACCCTGATCTTGGAAACCGCCGCCTTCGGCGCCGAGCCGGCGCTTTCACCCGTCAGCGGGTCGATCAGCGTAAAATCGGAACCGGCGGGCTTGGTCATGAAGACGAGATTGTCGGATTTGCGCACATAAAGATCGCCCGCTGCAAAAGCCTCCAGCGCCGGCACCACGCGCGCATCGCCCGTGGCGGCAATCTGCCCGATCAGCACTTCGGCCTGTTTGAAATCAGCGGTGCCGAGCTGGTCGATCAGCGCCTTTGGGTCGCTCTGCGCGAGGGACTGGGCGGCGATCCCCATGGTGAGCCAGAGGAAGATGGCTCCGAGAAAAGATCGGATCGTCATGTCGGGTTCCTTGGAGCGGCGGTGTATTTTATCTGACGATGAGTATGTGGCTTACCCCCCTCTGCCCTGCCGGGCATCTCCCCCACAAGGAGGGAGATCGGCAAGATGCGCTCGCATCGCTCCATCTCGACCGATGAGAAATGCGGGGCCTCGCCGCTTGCCGATCTCCCCACCTGTGGGGGAGATGCCCGGCAGGGCAGAGGGGGGCATGCTTGTTCAGTTTCCAATGATAAAACCACCCCCACTAAGGGAGCGGCCCATCACAGCGCCCCCGCTAATCAGCTACCCTTGCCGCCGCACTTGCCCGTGGCCACGTTGAAGTTGCCGCAGGACATCGGCTTTCTCCAATCCGAGATCAGATCCTTCGAGTCCGGCAGGTAATCCGACCATTCGTCACCCACCACCTGCGGCGTCTGCTGAACGATTTCGAACTGGCCGTCGGCCTGGATTTCACCGATCAGCACCGGCTTGGTGATGTGGTGGTTCGGCATGACGGTGGAGTAAC
>JAEXMK010000048.1 GCA_023444445.1 Pseudomonadota bacterium
GCTGCGCGTTGAACGGTTCTTCGCCTTTACGCACCTCGATGCGCCTCGACGTTCCGTCCGCAAGTATCTCGTAGCTCTGCTGGTTGTCAATGAGATTGCCCAGCATAATCTGTGAAAGAACCTGCTCATGCACGGTGGGGTTGGTGAGCGGAACCAGCGTTTCCACGCGCCGGTCGAGGTTGCGCGGCATCATGTCGGCAGAGCCGATATAGACCAGCGCCTTGTCCGACGGCAGGCCGAAACCATTGCCGAAGCAGAAGATCCGGCTGTGTTCGAGGAAGCGGCCGACGATGGATTTGACGCGGATATTGTCGGAGAGGCCGGGCACCTGCGGACGCAGGCAGCAGATGCCGCGGACGACCAGATCAATCTCCACGCCTGCCGCACTCGCGCGGTAAAGCGTATCGATAATCTCGGGGTCGACCAGCGAATTCATCTTCATCCAGATCGCCGCCGGCGCACCGCGCTTGGCGTGTTCGATCTCTTCATTGATGTGCTTCACGATGCGGGCGCGCAGCGTATAGGGCGAAATGGCGAGCTTCATGCCCTCTTCCGGTTCGCCGTAACCCGTGATGAAATTGAAGACATTCGCCATGTCATGGGCGATCTTCGGGTTGCAGGTGAAGAAGGAAAGGTCGGTGTAGATTTTCGCCGTGATCGGGTGATAGTTGCCGGTCCCGAGATGGCAATAGGTTCTGAGCTTGCCGTCCTCGCGGCGCACCACCATCGACATCTTGGCATGGGTCTTGAGTTCGATGAAGCCGAACACAACCTGCACGCCGGCGCGCTCCAGATCGCGTGCCCAGCGAATGTTCGCCTCTTCGTCGAAACGTGCCTTCAATTCGACCAGCGCGGTCACCGATTTACCGGCTTCCGCTGCATCGATCAGAGCACGAACGATCGGGCTGTCATTGGAGGTACGGTAAAGCGTCTGCTTGATGGCAAGCACTTCGGGATCGCGCGCCGCCTGCAACAGGAACTGCACAACCACGTCAAAGCTTTCATAGGGATGGTGAACCACCATGTCCTTTTCGCGGATGGCGGCGAGGCAATCGCCGGCATGTTCGCGCACGCGCTCGGGGAAACGGGCGTTGTAGGGCTCGAATTTCAGGTCGTCGCGCGGTGCGCGGACGATTTCCGAAATAGTATTGAGCGCGAGCAGACCGGGCAGAACGGCGACGCGATTGTCCGGCACGCCAAGCTCATGCACCACGAACTGGCGCAGCGACGGCGGCATCTCGCTGTCGGTCTCGATACGGATAACAGAACCGCGGCGGCGGCGCTTCAGCGCGCTTTCGAAAAAGCGGACCAGATCTTCCGCCTCTTCCTCCACCTCGATATCGCTGTCCCTGATGATGCGGAACGTGCCGAAGCCCCGGACGGTGTAACCCGGATAAAGCCGGTGGATGAAAAGGCCCACCACATCTTCCAGCGTGATATAGCGGATGGCGTTCTTGTCATCAGGCAGGCGCACGAAACGGTCCAGCGCCGGCGGCAGGCGCAGCAGCGCGGTCATCGGCTCGCGGCCGTTGACGCTGTCGAGCTGCAGACCCATCGAAAAACCGAGGTTCGGAATGAAGGGGAAAGGGTGCGCGGGGTCGATGGAGAGCGGCGTCAGCACCGGGAACATGCGTTCCTCGAACTCCGTTTCCAGCCAGGTGCGGTCCGCGTCCGAAAGCGCTGCGGGGCGCACGATGAAGATTTCTTCCTTGGCGAGATATTGCTGCAAAACGGCGAGCGAGGCCTGCTGCTCCATCTGCAGATTGTCGATTTCCTTCAGAATATCTTCGAGCTGCTCGGCCGGAGTCTTGCCGTCAGGCGTCTTGACGGTGATCTTCTGGCGCACCTGGCCCTCGAGGCCGGCGACGCGGACCATGAAGAATTCATCGAGGTTGGCGGCCGAAATGGACAGGAAACGCAGCCGCTCCAAAAGCGGGTGATCCGTGTTCAGCGTTTCCTCGAGAACGCGACGGTTGAACTGAAGCCAGGAGAATTCGCGGTTGATGAAACGCGCCGGGCTGTCCCAGAGGCTCTCGCCCTCGGTGACCGGCTGAACCTTGTTGAAGTCTTCCTGCGCGATAGCATCCATTCCCTGTTCCATCCCCTGACCTATTTCCGTCCCGTGATCCTGCTGCATCGCGCGATCGTCCTTCTTGCCCGTATAACAGTTTGACGACGGAACTGTGACAGTCAATCAACGTCCAGTCCGCTATCCGCTCTCGCGTTGTCCATCGCATTGAGGACCTCGGCGACCAGCGGACGTGTAATCCTCGTTCCCCGGGCAAGCGCCAGCCGATCGATCCGGTCAACGATCGTCTGCGCCGTATCCAGCGAACGTTCCATTCTATTGACGATGTAACCTATGAGTTTGTCATCCATGTAAAGCTGCCGGTCGGCAAAGAGCTTCACCAGCACCTGCGCCAAAAGCCCCTCGTCCGGCTCGCCGGTTTCCACCACCGTTACGGCTTTCAGGCGCGAACGCAGGTCGGGCAAACTCACTGGCCATGCGGCGGGCCATTGCCGGCTGGTCATCAAAAGTGTCGTGCCGTGCTGGCGCACGCTGTTGATGACATGGAAGAGTTCGGTCTCGTCGAAACCGCGCCGGTCGGCATCCTCAAAAAGGACCGGTCCCGCTTCGGCGGCACGCGCGGCATCCGCGCCCGCCGCCGGGTGGATATCGCGGGCATCGCTGATATTTTTCCAGATATTGGCGAGATGGGATTTTCCCGAACCCGGCGGCCCGGCCAGCACGACGACGGGCGAGCGCCAGCTCGGCCATTCATCGATGAGGCTGACGGCAGCCGCAAGCGATTCGGAAACGAGGAGATCCTCCCGGCCGGAAGCGGACTGGTGCGAGAATGCGAGCGGCAGCTGCTCGGCCTTCGACCGGGCGTTGTCGGTTTTGATTTGGTCGGTCATTGTCAGCTCTGAGAGTCAATCTTGCCGGCGGGCGCTTCCCTTTCTTCCACGGCGGGGTTGGCGTCCCATGGAAGATTGGCGGCGTGCCCGTGGTAAAGATCGCTTTCAAGATACCGCGACAATGCAAAGCGGACAAGCACGCCGACTGCAGCGGCAGCGGGAACGGCGACCAGAAGGCCGACAAAACCGAAAAGCGCACCGAAGGCGAAGAGTGCGAACATCAACCAGACCGGATGCAGGCCGACGCTTTTACCGACAAGCTTCGGCTGAAAAATATTGCCTTCGATGAACTGGCCGTAAAACAACACGACGAGCGTCAGGAAGACATAGATATAGTCCGGCCAGAACTGCACGATGGCGACGCCAACCGCGAGGATGAGGCCGACCATAGAGCCGATATAGGGAACGAAGCTGATAAGGCCGGAGAAAAGGCCGATCAGCAGGCCGAAATTCAGGCCCACCAAAGACAGGCCGACGGCATAATAGACCCCGAGAATGAGGCAGAGCGACCCCTGCCCGCGCACGAAGCCGGCAATCGTCTTGTCCATGTCGCGGGCGATCTGGCGCACGGTATGCACATAGTCACGCGGGATCCAGCTATCGACCTTGTCGATCATCCGGTCCCAGTCGAGCAGCAGGTAAAAAGCGACAACGGGTGTGACGACCAGAAGCGACACGACGTCTACAAGCGATTTGCCGGAATTCCATATCTGCGTCAGAAGCGTGCCGATGAAACCGGCCCCCTCCGTCAGCAGCTTAGAAAAATTCTCCTTTACCGAGTTGATCTGGCTGCTCACCCAATCGGGAAGAAGATTGGTATCGGCGCCGGCGATCAGCTGCTGCAACGAGGAGATATATTGCGGGATGCGTGTGATGAATTCCGAAGCCTGGGCGGCAATCAATGGAATGATGATGATCAGCGACAGCGCAAAGATCAGCACGAAGGAGACGAGAATGACGACGGTCGCCATCAACCGGCTCAAGCCCCGCCGCTCCAGCCAGTCGGCCACGGGATCGAGAAAATAGGCAAGCGCCATGCCCGCCACGAAGGGCAGCAGGATGGAGCTGAAAACCATCAGGAAAACGACAAAGACGGCAAGCACGCCGATCCAGAAAAACACCTGCCGGCGCAGGCTCGTGCCGCTCACATGGGGTTGCATCCGTTCATCCTTCTGTCGCCGTGCCGTCATCGCCCATCATGGAGATAGGATGTGCGTGGGTACATGGTCAAGACTGCGTTGGCAAAGGCTTGGATGGCGCGGAAAAAGCCCCCATTGCGGAATACTCAGTCCTACCTTCGCCGCAAGGCGCCAAATGATGCCGGAAGCAGGCGCCGCCAAACGCCAAAGCCGTTAAAATCAGGAGCTTTTGCCACTCAAACCCTTGCATCAGGCCCCGTCCCGTGCGAATGGCGACGCCAAAGGAACCAGCGGAGACGAGAGCCATGAGCCAGTCGGGCAAGAACGGTCTTACCTATAGTGATGCGGGTGTGGATATCGACGCCGGCAACCTGATGGTCGAGAAGATCAAACCGGCGGTGCGCTCGACGCGACGTCCCGGTGCGGATGGCGAAATCGGCGGCTTTGGCGGCCTGTTCGATCTGAAGGCCGCAGGCTTTACCGATCCGGTTCTGGTGGCCGCCAATGACGGCGTCGGCACCAAGCTGAAGATCGCTATTGATGCTGACTATCACGACACCGTCGGCATCGACCTCGTCGCCATGTGCGTCAACGATCTCGTTGTTCAGGGCGCAGAGCCACTGTTCTTCCTCGATTATTTCGCCACCGGCAAGCTCGATCCCGACCAGGGTGCTGCCATCGTCTCCGGCATTGCCGCCGGTTGCCGCGAATCCGGCTGTGCGCTGATCGGCGGCGAAACCGCTGAAATGCCCGGCATGTACTCCGACGGCGACTACGATCTCGCCGGTTTTGCCGTGGGTGCGGCCGAACGCGGCCAGCTTCTGCCGGCCGGCGATATTGCCGAAGGCGACGTCATTCTCGGCCTCTCCTCCTCCGGCGTCCACTCCAACGGCTTTTCGCTGGTGCGCAAGATCGTATCGATCTCCGGTCTCGACTGGAGCGCTCCCGCCCCCTTCGCCGATGGCAAGAAGCTGGGCGAAGCGCTGCTGACGCCGACCCGCATCTATGTGAAGCCGCTCCTGAAGGCGATCCGCGAGACCGGTGCACTGAAGGCGCTGGCGCACATTACCGGCGGCGGTTTCCCGGAGAATATTCCGCGCGTTCTGCCCAAGCATCTCGCCGCCGAGATCGATCTTGCCGCAATCAAGGTTCCGGCCGTCTTCTCCTGGCTTGCGAAAACCGGCGGTGTGGAAGCCAATGAAATGCTGCGCACCTTCAATTGCGGCGTCGGCATGATCGTCGTGGTTTCGGCTGAAAATGCGGAAAAGGTTACGAACGCGCTCACAGCCGAAGGCGAAACCGTCTTTCCGCTCGGCCGCATGGTCGCCCGCGAAGAAGGCGCGCATGGCACGATCTACAAGGGCACTCTCGGCCTATGATGAGCGCCGCCTTGTCGTCCGGCCGCAAACGTGTCGTCGTTTTCATCTCCGGTAGCGGCTCCAACATGGTGTCGCTGGCCAAGGCCTGTCAGGCGAAGGATTTTCCGGCTGAAATCGCCTGCGTGATCTCGGACAAGGCGTCTGCGGGCGGCCTTGAGAAGGCGCGGGATATGGGTATCCCGACGCTGGTTTTCGAACGCAAAACCTATGGCAGCAAGGCCGAACATGAAGGCGCCATTCTAGCCGCGCTTGGCGAGATCGCGCCTGATATCATCTGCCTGGCCGGTTACATGCGGCTGATCTCGGGGGATTTCATTGCTCCCTATGAAGGCCGGATCATCAATATCCACCCTTCCCTCTTGCCGCTCTTTCCCGGCCTGCACACCCATCAGCGCGCCATCGACAGCGGCATGAAGATTTCCGGCTGCACCGTACATTTCGTCACCGAAGGCATGGATGAAGGCCCGACCATCGCGCAGGGCGCGGTGCCGGTGCTTTCCGACGACACGGCCGATACGCTAGCGGCACGCATTCTGACCGTCGAGCACCAGCTTTACCCACTGACGTTGAAGCGGCTCGCGGAAGGCAAGGTGCGGATGGAGGGTGGAAAAGCCATCTCCACGGACAAAGAAAGTAAATCAGAGTATTCCAGCCTGATTTCCGCTTTCTGATAAAGTTATTCCTAAAGTACAAAAATAAATCAGAGGTGGTATTTCCGGGAAAATAAACCGATCATTTACCATAATCACCTTTAATGCCCGCAACGGCCCCTATCCAGGCCCTCCGGTCATTCAGGAGCGATTATGCCATTGTCGAGATTTTCCCTGCCGCTTTCGGCAATTGTACTGATAGGCGCGAGCCTGCCGCTCGCCGCCGAAGAAAGCGGCATCACAGCCTCATTGGATGCTGGCGTTCTCAATCTCCGCGCGACGGAAACCGTTCATATCGGCGGCAGAAAGCTGAGCGAGCTGGAATGGGAAACGAAAAACGCCATGGCACTGCGCGGCTCTCTCGGGCTTGAGCTTGCACCCGGCTGGCGCGTCAAGGCGGAAGGCCGCGTCGGCTTCGAAGGCGACGGCTATATGACCGACTATGACTGGTATCGACCATTTTCCCGAGACTCCTCCAAAAACAACTGGGCTAGTCGCTCCCAGCACGAAGACACACAACTTGATCACTATTTCTCAGGCAGCCTCGAACTCAATCGGATGTTGCTGGACGATCCGCAGCAATATTTGAGCGCCGGCGTGGGTTTTCGCTATACGGATGTGCAATGGACTGCCAACGGCGGCAGTTTTGTTTACAGCGCTTCATCCCTAAGAGATCGACGCATCGATTTCGCCGATGGTGAAAAAGTCATTACGTATCGCCAGCAGATACCAGTCTTCTACGGTAACCTGACGGGCGGCCAGAGGTTCGGCAACTGGTCACTGAATGCCGGCCTCGAAGGCGGCGCCATGGTCTACGGCAAGGCGACGGACGATCACTGGCTGCGCGACATGCGCTTTACCGACAAATTCGACGTCGCCGGCATGTTCGGCGTGAAGGCAGGCGTTGCCTACGACCTCACCGAAAATGCTTCGATCTATCTCGACGGTGCGTATGACTATACCAGCCTGGGGCGTGGAGACACCCACTATAGCGGTTCTGGAGCCGGAGGCCTGTCATCGGAAAAGAATGCCGGCGGCGGTGACTTGCAGTCGATTTTCGTGGGGATGGGTGTGAAAGGCAGGTTTTGATTCGGCAATGCCATTCGTGGTAGTAAGCCCAGTGACCAAGCCAGTTCCCTCTCCTATTCTCGTAAAAATATAGGCGAGGCTGAGCTGCACTTTCATCATACTTGGAAAGGAGGTCGCCGTGCGTGTTGGGAAGACAATTGATTCCCAAGCCCGGCGAAGTCTCATCGCCAAGATAAGGAAAGAGCGGGCACAGCGAAAACAAGCAACCGCGGATCAGGTCACTAAATGGAAAAATGTAGTGCGCAAGTAACCGCGTCCATTACGACGGCCTTGACCGTCACTTTCCGAGTCCGGCGCGATTTAACATCGCCCATTGCAGCAGAATGATTGTCTTGGAATCGGTGATTTCACCCGATGCGATCATCGCGAAGGCTTCATCCAGCCGGTAGGTCAGAACCTCCAGATCCTCGCCTTCGTCCTCCAGTCCGCCACCGCTGCCGGCCTGCACGTCAAGATCGATGCGGGCGACGAAGAGGCTGACCTTTTCCGTCAGCGTGCCGGGGCTTGCATACATGTCGAAGAGATACTCGACCTTTTCGACAGCATAACCGGATTCTTCCATCGCCTCGCGGCGAATGGCATCGGCGGCATCGTCGTCATCGAGAAGCCCCGCCGGCACCTCGATCATGAAGCTCGGATCGCCGTTCACGAAAGCGGCGGGGCGGAACTGGCGTACCATCACCACGCTGTCGCGTTTCACATCATAAAGAAGAATGGCGGCGGCGCTGCCATGGTCATGCACTTCCCGCACGATGCGCATCGTCCTGCCATCCGGCATACGCTGGTCGAAAACGAGCTTCTGCATATGCACGAAGCCCTTCCATACCGTTTCCTTTTCCACCAGCCGGATTCTGCCGGCATCCGTATCGGCCGGAACGTCTTTCGCCTGCGTCTGTGTCACCGGATATGTCCTTGCCTGTCGTGGGATTGTTTCAGACTGCCCGTGTTGCGGTGCAATATCAAGCCTCGCCGGTCGCGTCATCGCGGCGGAGCCACACCTTGTTGTCATGGAACGCCGCACCGCCATAGGGGGCAACGGCATCGGCGCCGGTCAGAACATTGATGCCCTCGCCGTCCAGATGGGCCTTGTTCGGCCACAGCCCCTCAGCAATCAGCACGCCCGGCCTTGCACCTTCCACGATTTTTGCATGGAGACGTACTTCGCCGCGGCCATTGCCGATGCGAACGATATCACCATCGGTGATATCGTTGGCGGCCGCATCCTCAGGACAGATCATCACTTCCGGGCGGCCTTCCTTCTGCACGGAGGTTTTGGTTTCCGCGAAGGTGGAGTTCAGGAAGTTGCGCGCCGGTGAGGTCGCCAGCCGGAAGGGATGGTCCGCATCCGCAACCTCGATGACATCGACCTGATCGGGGAATTTCGGAAATTCCGACACCGGCCCCATGACACCGATATTCTTCGGCGGCTTGTTCGGAGACGGCCCGGTTGCCCAGTCGGGGCTGAGGCGGAACTTTCCGTCGCCATACCCAAAGCCCTCGAGATAATGCGCGACCTCGAAGGGCGGCTGCGCATCGATCCATTTCTCTTCCGCCAGGCTTTCGAAATCGCCCCAGCCGCTGACTTTCAGCATACGATCGACATGCTCGCGGGCCGAAAGGCCAAAGCCCGGCATATGGTCGATGCCGAGGCGTTTCGCGAGCTCCTCGATGACGAAAAGATTGGTGCGCACCGTTTCCGGCGGCTCCACCAGTTTGGGCCCGAGCAGAATGTGGTTCTGACCGCCGGCGCGGTAGAGATCGTCGTGTTCGAGGAACATGGTGGCGGGCAGCACGATATCGGCCATGTCCGCCGTTTCCGTCATGAACTGCTCGTGCACCGCGACGAAGAGATCATCACGCAGGAAGCCTTGCTTCACCAGTCGCTGTTCAGGCGCGACATTGACGGGATTGGTGTTCTGGATGAGCAGCGCCGTCACCGGACCGCCATGGCGCAGCGCTTCCGCATCACCTGTTAGCACGCGGCCGATCTGCGACTGGTCAAGCTGGCGCACCTCGGGGTCGGCGTAGGCTGTTCCCATCAGCTCAGCCTTGTTGAGCCGGAAGATATCACCATTATTGTGGAACGCGCCGCCGCCCTCATATTGCCAGGAGCCAAGAACAGTGGCGATGGAAAGCGCCGCGTGCATGGCAACCGCGCCGTTGCGCTGGCGGGCAAAACCATACCCCAGCCGGAAAAATGTCTTTTTCGTCGTGCCGACAAGCCTTGCGAAATCTTCAATTTCGTCGACGGAAAGGCCTGTGATTTTGGATGCCCATTGCGGCGTCCTCGTCATCAGGTGCGCCTCGAGCCCCGCCGGATCGTCGGCGAAGCGCGCCATGTAATCGCGGTCGGCATAACCGTCACGGAAGGCAATGTGCATGACGGCGCAGGCCAGTGCGGCATCCGTGCCGGGCCGGACGACCAGGCGCATATCCGCCTGTTTCATGGTCGGATTGTCGTAGATATCGACAACGACAATCTTCGCGCCGCGTTCCTTGCGCGCCTTGACCGCATGGGTCATGACATTGACCTGCGTGGCCACAGCATTGGTGCCCCAGATGACGACGACATCGGCCTTGCCGATCTCGCGCGGATCGGGGCCGCGCAAGGCGCCCGTTCCCATGACATATCCGGTCCAGGCCATGTTGGTACAGATAGAGCCGAAAAAGCCGGAATATTTCTTGGCGTGGCGCAGCCGCTCGATGGAATCGCGCTGCACCTGCCCCATCGTGCCGGCGTAAAAATAGGGCCAGATGGCCTCCGCGCCGTGCCGGGCTTCTGCCTTTACGAAAGCGTCCGCGACCTCGTCCAACGCCGCTTCCCAGGAGATTTCCTGCCAGTCGCCTGCGCCTTTTGCCCCCTTGCGGCGCTTCGGGGTCAGCAGACGACCGGGATGATAGATGCGCTCGCAATACCGCGCCACCTTGGCGCAGATGACGCCGGCGGTATATGTATTGGCATTGGCGCCGCGCACACGGCCGATGCGGCCATCGGCATTGATATCGACCTCCAGCGCGCAGGCGCTCGGACAGTCATGCGGACAGACCGTGTGTCCGATACGGACTTCGGCCTTCGGGGCGGCTTTTTCAGCGGAAATCGGGGTCGCAACGTTCATGTCTTTTGTATATTGCATCAACGATGCGGCAAAAAGGCCGAAGTGACGTCCATCAAGAATATTCATCCTGGCCATCCGTCCGGGTAAACGGCAAGCGAGACACATCCATGAACTACCGCCACATCTATCACGCCGGCAATTTCGCGGATGTCCTCAAACATGCCGTGCTTGCCCGCCTCGTGCGCTACCTGCAGAACAAGGACAAGGCATTCCGGGTACTGGATACCCATGCCGGCATCGGTCTTTACGACCTGACCTCCGAAGAGGCGCAGAAGACGGGCGAATGGCAGACCGGCATCGGCAAGCTGATGGAAGGCGATCTGCCCGCGCCCATCGCCGAATTGCTGGAGCCCTATCTTGCCGCCGTAAAGGAACTCAATCCCGAAGGCGGCGTGAAATTCTATCCCGGTTCGCCGAAACTCGCACGTATGCTGTTTCGCCCGCAGGACCGGCTTTCGGCCATGGAACTGCACCCGGATGACAGTCGCGCACTGGCACGGCTGTTCGAGGGTGATTACCAGGTGCGCGTCACCGAACTGGATGGCTGGCTGTCACTCGGCGCGCATCTGCCGCCCAAGGAAAAGCGCGGCCTCGTTCTCGTTGATCCGCCGTTTGAGTTGGAGAACGAATATCAGCGGCTGGCCGATGGTTTGAACAAGGCCTATCGCCGCTTTTCCACCGGCACCTATTGCCTGTGGTATCCGCTGAAGAAAGGCGCGCCGATCAAGGATTTCCACGAGAGGCTGCAATCCTTCGAGATTCCGAAGATGCTGTGCGCGGAACTCTTCGTCAGAAGCGACAGGCTGGATGGCCTGAGCGGTTCCGGACTCATCATCGTCAATCCGCCCTATACGTTGAAGGACGAGCTGCATGTGCTGCTGCCCTACCTGAAGACAACACTGGCGCAGGACAGGTTCGCCTCGCAGCGCGCCTTCTGGCTGCGCGGCGAGGAAAAGCCGGCGGAGGATTGAGAATCTATTTCAGCCCTTCCTCTTTCTGCGCCTGCGCAAGTTGTGACCTTTCGAAGAAAAGGATCACGAACAGCGCCATGATGAAGGGTATGATGAGGTAGAACAGGCGGAACACCAGAAGTGCGGCGATGACGTCCGCGGGGTTCATATCCGGCAGTCCGGTGACGAAAACCAGTTCCAGCACGCCAAGCCCGCCCGGCGCATGCGAGATGAGTGCGGCTGAAAACGACACCAGAAATATGCCGAGAATGACCATGTAGCCGGGATTTCCGGCCTCCGGCAAAGCGAAATAGATGATGCCGGCCGCGCCGATCAACTCGATCGGGCCGATGACCAGTTGCTGCGCGACCAGCTTTGGCGCGGGATATGGCAGCACGAAGGAGCCAATTTTCAGCGGCTTCAGTCCTAGCAGGCTGCCGAGAACATAAAGGCCGACGATGAGAAGCAGCAGCACACCCGTTGTCGTGGAGGCTTCGACGGGCAGGATGCCGGTGAAGCGTTCGGTGATGTCGGGCTCATACAAGAGCACCAGGCCGATCAGCATGATCGTTCCGATGAGGAAGGTGAAGGAGCAGAGGCCGACAAGGATGCCCACTTCCGCGACACTCAGCCCCTTGGAGGTATAGGCCCGGTATCGCACCACCGCGCCCGAAAATACGGATGCACCGACATTGTGGGACAGCGCATAGGTGGTGAAAGAGGTGAGTGTGATGAAGAACCAGTTTACCTTGCGGCCAAGATGCTGCAGCGCGATGCGGTCGTAACCGGCAAGTGCTGCATAGGCCAGCAGGGTTGCAAGGCCCGAACACAGCCAGTCCCGCACGCGAATGGCTTTCAGGCTGTCCCAGAGATCATCAAGCGACAGGCCACGCAATTCGTGGAAGAGCAACCAGGCGGAAAAGCCGATCGTCGCGAAACCGACGACGGGCCATATGTATTTTTTGAATTTCATGCGGTCATGCCGCCTATTTCCTCCAGCCTGGCCCTATCCCCTCTTCCGTCTTTCGCGGAAGATTCGGTCGACTCTATTCGTTATGCGGCGAAGCTTTCAACCTTTTTGCCCGTTTGCCTCGTTCACAAATTTATGTAAGACCGGATCGTCGCCCGATGGCGATGTGAGCTGGTCCATTTTCCGGGGAACATGCACGGAATGAAACGTTATGCGGGTTTCATCGCCTTGGGTCTTCTGTCGCTTGCAGCGCTGTGGTTTGCACAGGAAAAACCCGCCACAAGAGCACCGGTGAACGACCGGCAGACGACCGCTCAGCAGCAACCCGCCGAACTGCCGCAACAGAATAGAACCCGTCAGAATTCGGATAGCACATCAGCCCCTCGTGGCACCGGTTTCGATTTCTACGTGCTGTCGCTGTCATGGTCACCGGCCTTCTGCGCAAGCTCCGAAGGTTCCGGCAACCGCCAGCAATGCGGCGGCGACAGGCGTTACGGTTTCGTGGTGCACGGGCTCTGGCCGCAGAATGAAAACGGTTATCCGGAATTCTGCCGAAGCAGCGAACCGGACCGGGTTCCAGACGCGATCGGCCGCAGCCTGTTCGACATCATGCCGTCCATGGGCCTTATCGGCCACCAGTGGCGCAAGCATGGCTCCTGCTCCGGCCTGTCGCAGAAGGACTATTTTGCGGCGACACGCGCGGCGTTCCAGGCCATCAGGTTGCCGGGGAAAATTTCCTCTGGCGCGCAGGCCAATACGCTCTCCGCCGATGCCATCGAAACCGCCTTCACCGACGCCAATCCGGGTCTGTCGAAACGCGGCGTCTCCATCAGCTGTGACGGCAGCCGTCTTGAGGAAGTGCGCATCTGCCTCAACAAGGATCTCACATTCCGCGATTGCCCCGAGCTTGACCGCAAGGGCTGCCGCGCGAGCTCAACCGAAATCATCCCCATCCGCTGATCATCCGATACCAAACCCATAGGATCCGACCATGGAACTGCTTTATTCGCCCGCCTCCCCCTATTCCGCAAAGGTGCGCATGGCCGCTCGCCATCTCGACATCGATGTCGCCTCCGTGCGCGTCGATACCAATGCGGAACCGGCCACGCTGATGGACAATAATCCGCTCGGCAAAATCCCGGTTCTGCTGCTGGCCGATGGAGGCTCGGTCTATGACAGCGTGGCAATCATGCATTATCTCGACCGCCTTTCGGGCGGCAAGCTGTACCCCAAGAAGAACGGCAAGCGCACGGAAGTGGAAATCCTGGAAGCTCTGTGCGACGGCATCATGGATTGCCTGCTCGCCATCGTTTACGAGCGGCGTTTCCGCCCGGAAGAGAAAATCCACCAGCCTTGGATCGACAAGCAGTGGAGCAAGGTCGTCCGCGGGCTCGACCATCTCAACGCCAACCTGCCGAAAACCGGCAAGAAACTGCATGGCGGCCATTTCGCCCTTGCGGCGATGATCGGTTATCTCGACTTGCGTTTTGCTGGCGAGTGGGCGGAGGGACGCGATGCGCTGGCAGGCTGGCCGGAAATCTTCGGCAAGCGTTTCGAAGCCTATACGGAAATGAAGGCTGCGGCCTGACGTCAGGCGAGCAGGATGCCCGGCTTCGTCAGTCGGGCATCATTTCTGATGGCGAATCCCAAAAGCAAAAAAGCCGGGGCATGACCCCGGCTTTTTCTTTGACCGATCCGAAAAGGATCAGAACTTGACGCCGATACCGGCCTTGACGGCGTGATCGTCGTAACCACGCGAGAAGGCGCCGGAGTCGAGGCTGTAGTCCTTCTTCTGGTAGTCGCTGTAGCGATATTCCAGACGAGCGGTGATGTTGTCGGTCACCATGGCTTCTACACCGGCACCAACAGTGTAACCGAGAGCGGTGGCGCTGTCCTTGGACGTCGCGTCACGCACCTTGTTGTCGGAAACTGCGAGACCAGCCGTGCCGTAGAGCAGGAACGGGTTCATGTCGTAACCGACGCGGGCACGCAGCGAGCCGTTGACGCCCTGCTTGCCTTCGACGGCGCGACCAGCAACCGTACCGGCAGAGCCCTTCTCGTCACCGAGATTGATGTCGGCTTCACCACCGTAAACGATCTGGCCGTTCTGCATGTTGTAACCGCCGTACAGACCGCCGCCGAAGCCCTTGGCATCGCGACCGTTGTCGCTGGAGCTGAAACGGCCCCAGTCATAGTTGACGGTACCACCGAGGTAGGCACCGGACCAATCCTTGACGGCGGCGGGCTGGTCGTAGGCTACCGGTGCCTGCGGCACTTCATTTACGGCGTCAGCGGCGTGAGCAGCCGAAAAGCCGGCGGCTGCAATGGTCGAAGCCATAAGGGTTGCTACGAAAATACGCATGTTATTCTCCTTTCAGGGCCGCTCTGCACTCAAAACATTGTTTTCAGACGCGGCATAATTCGTCGGGTTAATCGCCCCTCTGGAAACCGAATTTGATGGGAGAATGCGGAGATCAAAGAGCCAAAATGTGAATTGTTTGAGGCAGCGACGTGACTAGAATTAGACGTTGCCTAATTGTCACAACGGTTTTATTAACCATAACAGAAGCCTAATCAGCAATATATCGACTTTAAACTTAGTTATATTCAAATTAAACCGAAATTACATTGCGAATAAAAAATCGCCCAATTCTTTTGGGGCTGCGTGACAGCTTGCGATTTGCATCTATATCCAGCACATAGGGAATATATGAGCAAATGCAGGTCCGCCGTGAGAGAAAATATACAAAAGACCGTCTTGATAACAGGAGCCGCCCGCAGGCTTGGCCGGGCAATCGCCACCGATCTTGCCGCGCACGGCTTTGCGATTGCGGTACATGCCAATGAATCCATGGCCGAGGCGGAGGAATTCGCTAACGAAATAAGGCAGAAAGGTGGCAGGGCCGCAGCCGTTCAGGCGGACCTGACACAATCTGCGTCAACATTGGCGCTTGTCGAAAAGGCCGCTTCAGCCCTCGGGCCGATTGGAGTCGTCGTCAACAATGCCTCGGTTTTTCTGAAGGATTCGGCGGAAACGCCCGACCCCGAAATTTTCGATGCACATTTTGCAGTGCATGTGCGAGCCCCTTCCCTCATCGCTGCCGCCTTTGTCGAGCAACTGCCCTCGGACCAATCCGGGCTGATCGTCAATATCATCGACCAGCGCGTGCTCGCGCTCAACCCGCGTTTTTATTCCTATACGCTTTCTAAATCGGCGCTTTGGACGGCGACTCAAACCATGGCGCAGAGCTTCGCGCCACGAGTACGAGTTAATGCCATTGGCCCTGGACCGACCTTCAAAAACGAAAGACAGGCGCCCGAGGACTTTCAGGCGCAAATCGACGGCCTTATATTAAAGCGTGGTCCTGCGCCGGATGAATTCGGGCGGACGATTCGCTTTCTTTACGACACGCCGTCGGTCACCGGACAAATGATCGCGCTCGACGGCGGCCAGCACCTCGGCTGGGAAACCCCTGACGTGGCGGAGATAAATGAATGAACGGAAAGAAGCTGCCTGATGGCGGTATTCTCTTCGATGACACCGACGACGACGATGACGATGCAAGCCTTGCCGTAACGGAAACGGCCGAGGCTTCGCGCGACGTCGTTGGCATGGACTGGAATGCGGGATGGAAAAACGAATCCGGCCTGAAGGGCATGGATCTGATCGCGGAGTTCGTCAAACACCTGCCGAATTCACCGGGTGTCTATCGCATGTTCAACGAGGCGGGCGACGTGCTTTACGTCGGCAAGGCGCGCTCGTTGAAGAAGCGCGTCGGCAATTACGCGCAGGGCCGCGTGCATTCCAACCGCATTGCCCAGATGGTGCGTCTCACCACGCATATGGAATTCGTCACCACCCGCACGGAGACGGAAGCGCTTCTGCTTGAAGCGAATCTGATCAAGCGTTTGCGACCGCGCTTTAATGTGCTTTTGCGTGACGACAAGTCGTTTCCCTATATTCTCATCACCGCCGACAATCGCGCGCCGGCCATCTTCAAGCATCGCGGCGCGCGGGCGCGCAAGGGCGACTATTTCGGTCCCTTCGCGTCGGCCGGCGCTGTCGGCCGCACGATCAATTCGCTGCAGCGCGCCTTCCTCATTCGAACCTGTACGGACAGCGTGTTCGAAACCCGCACCCGTCCCTGTCTTCTCTACCAGATCAAGCGCTGTTCCGGGCCCTGCACGCATGAGGTGAGCGACGAGGGCTATGCGGAACTCGTCAAGGAAGCCAAGGATTTCCTGTCCGGCAAGAGCCAGAGCGTCAAGACCGCCATTGCGCGGCAGATGAACGAGGCTTCCGAAGACCTGGATTTCGAGCGCGCCGCGATCTATCGCGACCGGCTGGCTGCGCTTTCGCATGTCCAGAGCCATCAGGGCATCAATCCCGCCGGCATCGAAGAAGCGGACGTCTTCGCCATTCATCATGAAGGCGGCATTTCCTGTATTCAGGTGTTCTTTTTCCGCACCGGGCAGAACTGGGGCAATCGCGCCTATTTCCCGAAGGCCGATCCCTCCCTGCCCGGCTCGGAAATCCTCAACGCCTTTCTCGCGCAGTTCTACGACGACAAGCCGGTGCCGAAGCAGATCCTGCTCTCCGAAGCGGTCGAAGAACAGGAACTCCTGGCGGCTGCCCTCGGTGAAAAAGCCGGGCACAAGGTGACGATCAATGTGCCCCAGCGCGGCGAGAAGAAGGACATTACCGACCATGTTTTGGCCAATGCCCGCGAGGCGCATGGCCGCAAGCTGGCGGAAACCTCGTCTCAGGCGCGGCTGCTGAAAGGCATGGCCGAGACGTTTAATCTTCCCTACGTGCCGCGCCGCATCGAGATTTACGATAACTCCCACATCATGGGCACCAATGCGGTGGGCGGCATGGTGGTGGCGGGGCCGGAAGGTTTCGTGAAGAACCAGTATCGCAAGTTCAACATCAAATCGACCGACATCACGCCGGGCGACGACTTCGGCATGATGCGCGAGGTGATGACCCGTCGCTTCTCGCGCCTGCTGAAAGAAGAAGGCAAGCCGGATCGCGACCGCGTACCGACCCCGGAAGAAGCCGCTGATATGCCCTTCCCCGCCTGGCCGGACGTGATCCTGATCGACGGCGGTCAAGGTCAGATGACTGCAGTGCGCGCCATTCTCGACGAACTCGGCATTCGTGACTGCGTGACCGCGATTGGCGTGGCGAAGGGTGTGGACCGCGAGGCGGGCCGAGAGCGGTTCTTTGCGGATGGGCGCGCCGATTTCTCGCTGCCCCCGCGTGACCCCGTGCTTTATTTCATCCAGCGTATGCGTGACGAGGCCCATCGCTTCGCCATCGGCTCGCACCGGGCACGACGCAAGAAGGAAATGGTGCGCAATCCGCTGGATGAAATTTCGGGAATCGGTCCGGGACGGAAGCGCTCCCTGCTGCAGCATTTCGGCACGGCAAAGGCGGTTTCCCGCGCTGGCCTCAACGATCTGATGGCTGTTACCGGCATTTCGGAGACGGTGGCGCGACAAATTTACAATCACTTCCACGAGAGCGGCGGCGATTGACGCAGAACGGTGGGACCGAACTGCTAAAAAAACATAATCACGTGTTGACGCTATGCCCTGGCGGCGGCATCAAGACAGCTGATCTCAGACTGACAGGTTTCCCATGGCTTCGCGCGCATACAGCATCCCCAACCTTCTGACCTACGGCCGCATTCTCGCGGTTCCTGTCATCGTTTTGTGCTTCTTCATCGAGGGCAAGCTGGAGAGCTCTGACTTCGCGCGCTGGACGGCGCTGTGGCTGTTCATCATCGCCTCGCTGACCGATTTCCTCGATGGTTATCTGGCCCGTATATGGAACCAGACGTCCAATATCGGCCGCATGCTGGACCCGATCGCCGACAAGCTGCTGGTCGCCTCCGTGCTGCTTCTGATGGCGGCGGATGGCACCATTGCCGGCTGGTCGCTGTGGGCCGCCATCACCATTCTCTGCCGTGAAATTCTGGTCTCGGGCCTGCGCGAATACCTAGCGGCGCTGAAGGTCAGCGTTCCCGTGACACGCATCGCCAAGTGGAAGACGACGATCCAGATGGTCGCCATTGCGTTCCTGCTGGCAGGTCCGGCAGGTGACAAAGTCCTGCCCTATACGACAGAGATGGGCATTACGCTTCTCTGGCTTGCAGCTGCACTTACCATGTATACCGGCTATGATTACTTCAAGGCCGGTCTCAAGCACATCGTGGACGAAGACTGATGACACGCATCGTTTATTTCGCCTGGGTCCGCGAGAAGATCGGCACGGATGAAGAGGAGCTGGATATTCCCTCGTCCGTCACCACCGCAGGCGAGCTGATCGCCTGGCTCGCGACCCGCGGCGAAAACTACGAGGCTGCCTTTGAATTCCCCGATGTCATCAGGGTCGCCGTCAATCAGGAACATGTCGAGCATGACGAGAGCATTGCCGGCGCGCGCGAGATCGGCATTTTTCCGCCCATGACGGGGGGATGAGCGGATGCAGAAAGTCGTCGAACCGACTGTGCGCGTGCAGGCAGAAGACTTCGACGCCGCCGATGAAACACGCCTGTTAACGCAGGGCGACAAAAGCATCGGCGCCGTCGTGGCCTTCACCGGGCTATGCCGCGACGATGGCGGTACACTGGCTGCACTGGAACTCGAACATTATCCCGGCATGGCGGAAGCGGAAATCACCCGCATCGCCAAACTTGCGATGAAGCGCTTCGGCCTGCTTGGCCTCACCGCCATCCACCGCCACGGCAAGATTGCCACCGGCGAAAACATCGTCCTCGTCATCGCCGCCTCATCTCATCGACAGGCCGCCTTCGATGGCGCCAATTTCGTGATGGACTATCTCAAGACGTCAGCACCGTTCTGGAAAAAGGAACATGGCAGGGATGGCGCGACGGGCGACTGGGTGGCTGCGAAGGCGACCGACGATACGGCCAAGGACAAGTGGCGATAGCGCTTTTGTCTTCTCGCATTTCCGGCCGGAAAACCGGGGCCCACTTTTCCCCTAGGCTGCTTCGACCCGGCTGCGCATGACGATCAGCCAGCCGACCAGCAAGGCCAGAACCGCCGCATCCCGCCAGGCGGCGGGGCCGTAACCGACCCAGAATGTTTCCGCAAAACCAATGGCTGCCGCCCCCAGGCCGCAGATGAGCGGGCTGGCATATCCGCCCGCCGCCGAGATCAGCACGACTTTCAGGCCGAAAACGAGACCGGCACCAAAATCCATGGTGCCGTAATAAAACGTGGCGAGCACGCCGGCAATGGCTGCCACGAAACCCGCCGCGCAATAGGACAGCAGAAATATCCTGTCCGCATTCACCCCCAGGAGCGAGGCGGCCAAGGCATCGTCCGACACGGCCTTCCAGCGCCTGCCGAATGCGGAATGGCCGAGATAAAGCGAACCTGTGAGAATGAGCAGGCAGAAGAGGGCCGTATTCAGCATCTGAATGTGTGTCAGGGTGACGGCAAAGCCGCCTTCGACCCAGAAACGTACCGGCTGCGATAAAAGCGGCGGCAGCCATAATTGCCTTGTATCGGCGGCGAGCCTTGCGCTTTCCGTGAGCGCAATCAGCACGCCGATGGAGGCCACGGTCACCGCGTTGGGAGAGGCCTTTGCCAGCGGCCGCATGACCGCCTTACCGATGAAGCCCGCGGCCCAAAGCCCGCCGAACAGGCCGGCCCCTGCCCCCAGCGCCAATGTTGCCGGCAGAACCAGCCACAGCCGGTTCCAGCCGAAATCAGCGAACAGCAGGCATGTCTGGCCGGCAAAAGCGAATATCGCGCCATAGGTCACATCGGCCCGTTTCGTGACCGAAAAGGCGATGGCGTAGCCGAAGGCCAGAACCGCATAGAGGGCTGCGACCGGCACGGCATTCAGCAATTGTTGCAGGAAATAAGCCAAGCCCATCCTCCCGCCGGAATTATAACTGTTAAAAAGCTTTTTACCAGTTATAATATGCGCATGACATTTCGCTGGACAGAACATCGTTTCGCAGGGGGAGCACTGGCGCTTGATGTCGCCAATAGCGTGATCCTGCGCTCTGACGCGGCGAGAACGCTCGACCGCTTTGCCGTGCCGGAACAGATCGTCACCTTCGCCGAAGCAGCGACACGGCTTGGTATGGAGCGTGACAGGTTCCCCGCCCTCATCGCGCCGGAAGCGGATAAACGGCCCATTTTCCTCGAACTTCGCGAGGCGATCGACGATCACTTCCGTTCGGCTGTCTCCGGCGGGGCCGACGATGATGGCAAGCTGGCCCGCTTTCTCTCTGCCGGCGGCACGGCGCTGCGGACATTTCCAACCTCAGAAAGTCTCGCCAACGCCACCGTTCATTCCGCCCTGTCGCTGCTCGCCGGCGAGACGCGGCAACGGCTGCGGATCTGCGGCAATTGCGGCTGGCTGTTCATCGACCGCAGCAAGAACAGAAGCCGTATCTGGTGTGACATGGCGGTGTGCGGTAACCGGCAAAAAGCCAGCCGGCATTATCACCGCAAGAAGGAGGCGCAGCCATGAGAATTGCCCTGCCCCTGCTTCTGGCGATTGCGGCAATGCTTTCGCTTTCCGGTTGCCAGCGCGATGAACCACGTGAAGTGGCAAAGCTTTCCGGACGCATGTTCGTCTTCAATTACCGCGTCGCCGTCGCCACTTATCTGGTGACCCTTCAGCGTATTGCCCCCATCCGCGATGGCAGCAGCGTGGAAGCGGCATTCGAAAACCCGCGCGGAGGGCCTGACCTCGTCACCCGGGAAAGGATTTTTCCGAAGGACGAAAAGATCACCGTTCAGAGCCCGCCGGTCGAATGCGTGAAGCAGGACCAGCCCTACAGGGTCACCGTCCAGATCAAAGGACCGGATGGCGATACTCTGCAGACGATCGAGACCACCATCCGCTCCGATACCGACCAGTCGGCTCTCCCCGCCAAGCCGCTGGTCGTCGGCCCGCTCTATACGCCCAATCCGGAGGTGTTCAAGGCTGACGGTTCGACGGATATGCGACCGGTTCAGGGGTGCCCGGCGTCGTAGAGAGCGGGATAGCCTTCCCGCCTGACAAAAAAACGGAGCCTTTCGGCCCCGTTTCCTCGAGTCTTTTCAGCAGCTTCACCCAATCGGCTGAAAGGGCAATTTAAGCCGTTGAGATTTTGAATCAGCCGACGATTTCGGTTTCGGCAAACCAGTAGGCGATCTCCTGTGCAGCGGTTTCCGGAGCGTCGGAACCGTGAACGGAGTTTTCGCCGATGGAGAGCGCGAAGGACTTGCGGATGGTGCCTTCAGCGGCCTGGGCCGGGTTGGTGGCGCCCATGATTTCGCGGTTCTTGAGGATGGCGTTCTCGCCTTCCAGAACCTGAACGATGGTCGGGCCGGAAGTCATGCCTTCAACCAGTTCACCGAAGAAGGGGCGCTCTTTGTGAACGGCGTAGAAGCCTTCTGCTTCGCGCTTGCTCATCCAGACGCGCTTGGAGGCGACGATGCGCAGACCGTTGTCTTCAAATACCTTGGTGATCGCGCCCGTGAGGTTACGCTTGGTTGCGTCCGGCTTGATCATCGAAAATGTGCGTTCAATCGCCATGTGTCCGTTTCCTTTTCCTATATAGAAAGTG
>JAEXMK010000098.1 GCA_023444445.1 Pseudomonadota bacterium
AGATATTCGCGTTTCATGGCACCTTGAAAAACCGTCTGACCTTGTCCTTGTGGACCGCATCTTGCGATGCGCTGTCAGGGTAATCGAAATGCCCGGCGTCGAGGATGAAGATTTCATTAAATTTTGATTGCGGCAGCGCATTTGCCACTGCGAACTGGCAGGGCGGCGCGACGGCAGGATCGAAAAGTGCCGGCGCGACCAGCATCGGCACCGTTATCCGGGCTGCGGCGCAGGCGGCGTCGAACAGACGCAATGTCTCAAGCACATGGGCGTGGGTCTTCTGATAGGTCTGAACCGCATCCGCACTGCCGACGGTGGGCAGCGTCAACCAGAACGGCCGATGGCCGAAGGTCGGCACGACAAGGTGGCCGCGGTCTATGCGCGCGTCGAAAGGGATGGCCAGCGCACCGATACCGCCGCCGAAACTGATGCCGCTATACCCCACCTGCCCTTCCAGCCAGGGATAAAGACTGACGAGCGTCGATACGGCGACCCACAGATCATCGACGCAACCGCCGATGATGTAGTCATCCTTCCTGTCGATCTTGTAGAGGACATGCAGGGCCGGATCGGACGAAATCGGCGGGCAGGCGCTGAGCGAAAGCCCACGAAAACAGGGAAACAGCACGGCCGTTTCTTCCACGGGCACATCAAAATCGGGCTCTCCGCGCCCGCCATAACCATGACCGACGACGAGGCCGCGCCGCACCTGTCCCTCCCGCGGCAAAAGCAGCCACCCGCCGATACGGAAGCCGTCGGTGGATGTGTAGGTCACATCAAGGACCTGCCAGCGGGGATGGGCCAGCTTGCTCCTGCGCAGCACCGGCCGCGGATCCGTCGCAAGCGCGCGGCGATAGCGCTTCTTCCAGAAGTCATCAAAACCCGGCGGCGCTTCCGGCGGGGTGATGGTGAGCAATTGCTCGCGCTGCATGCCATAAGTGGGGTCGAAATCGAAAGGATGGGTTTTCGGAACGCTCATGCGATGCATGTTTCGCGAAAAAACAGCGGAGACAAGCTTGATGATCGCGAAATAACGGTTTTTTACGACTTTAACGCCTGGAAGAGCGTTGAACCATCTTTTCAAAATGGTTCAACCGTTCCCTTCACAAACCGATTTCATGCGCAAAGGGCGGGTTGGCACCAGCGCGCGAGACGGTGACCGCAGCCGCTTTTGCTCCCAGCGACAAGGCCTTCCTGATCTGCTCTTCGCTCAGCGACGCCACCTGTGCCTTGGTCAGCAGGCCCTGCATTTTCAGCGAGGCAAGAATGCCGGCGTCGAACGTATCGCCGGCGCCGACCGTATCAACCACTTCGACCCGCTCTGAGGCCACTTCCACCTTCAGATTGGCGGTGTAACCGACGGCACCCTTGGCGCCACGGGTAACGACCACCAGTTTTGCGCCATGGTGCAGCCAGTGGCGGGCAAGCGTGTCCTCGTCGCCTTCCAGACCGAACCAGGCGAGGTCTTCGTCCGAGAACTTGACGATATCGGACATGGCGGCCATGCGGCGGATGCGGGCCATATGGGACTGCTTGTCCTTGATGAAACCAGGGCGAATATTCGGATCGAGCGAGATGACACGGCTTGCGTGCTCGCGCGTCATCAGCGCCTCATAGGTGCTGCCGCAGGGTTCCGGAATGAGGCTGATGGCTCCGAAATGCAGCGCCTCGCAATCGCCGCCCAATGCCGGAAGTTCGGCCTCGGTGATCATCCGGCCGGCGGTGTTTTCATCGTAAAAAGCGTAGGTCGCATGGCCATCCACCAGCTTCACAAAGGCGATGGTGGTCGGCCGAGAAAGGGTGGCGCAATAGCTGAAATCCACGTTGCTGGCGCGCAGGGTTTCCCGCAGGATATCGCCCATCATGTCATCGGAAAGACCGGTGAAAAACGCCGAGGGAACGCCGAGACGTCCCAGCGCAATGGCCGTGTTGAAGACCGCACCGCCTGCATAGGGGGCAAAACCCGCCTCGCCCAGCGTCGTCTGCCGGGGCAGCATGTCAATCAGCGCTTCACCACAACACAGGATCATTACGGTCCTCCTCAAAACAGCAAATCAAATGAACTTGAATCGATTTAGACGAAGATGGACCGGAAGGCCAGCCACAAGCTGGC
Organism: Pseudomonadota bacterium; assembly: GCA_023444445.1. Taxonomy (GTDB): domain Bacteria; phylum Pseudomonadota; class Alphaproteobacteria; order Rhizobiales; family Rhizobiaceae; genus Agrobacterium. The sequence goes on from JAEXMK010000098.1 coordinate 2,114, forward strand.
CACCCGTATCCGAAATCAAGATTGCGGCAATTCGCTGACACCGCCGCGCTTTGCCGACCAGGGTAGCGGGTTGTCGAGGAAGGCTTCAACCTCGGAGAGGGTCTTTTCATCGAACAGTTTTTCAGCCCGGGCAACGGCCAGAACATCGCGCCAGGTCGTCAGGTAATGCAGCTTCACATTGCCGTTGGCAAAGCGTGCTTCCGCCTCCTGGAAGATGCCGTAATAGAAGAGTGCGATACCGTGATCGACAATGCCGCCCGCCGCGCGGATGGCGTCGATGAAAGTGAACATCGAACCACCTGCGGTCGTCAGATCCTCGATGACGAGAACGCGGGCACCCTCAGGCATATGGCCTTCGATCTGGGCATTGCGGCCATGGCCTTTCGGCTTCTTCCGGCAATAGATCATCGGCAGGCCGAGGCGCTCGGCAAGGAAAGCGGCGAAGGGAATGCCCGCCGTTTCGCCGCCGGCCACACAGTCAAATTTCTCGAAACCGGCTTCGCGGAGGACAGCCGCCGCCGCAAAATCCATGGCTGCGGAGCGAATGCGCGGGAAGGAGATGAGCTTGCGCATGTCGATATAGACAGGGCTCTTCATGCCTGACGCGAAGGTGTACGGGCTTTCCGAATTAAAATGGACCGCCTTGATTTCCCACAACATTTTCGCAACCAGTTCGGCAACGACGGCACGATCGGTGAATGTGAAGTGGTTCATAGGCGCTCTCCTTTTTCGGCCTTGGTTTATCGTTCCCGAGAACCCGGATTGATTTTCGGAAGCACAACGTCTCAGTTCAACATTGTTGGCGTTCTCAGGCGGGTGCCGGTTGGCGAGCACCTGAAGACCATAACAAAACCGCCGGCAGTGCCGGCGGTCATCAAAAAATCAGCTCACATCCCAATGAAGCGGGAACATCGGGTCGAACACTGTGACCGGCCCGGCGCCCGTTTCGATTTTTTCGGGAAAGGCCACCGCTTCCTCGCGCTTGACCAGCGTGATCGTTTCCTCGTTCGGCGCAAGACCATACCAAGCCGGACCGTTGAGCGAAGCAAAGGCTTCCAGCTTGTCGAGAGCGTTTTCGTCCTCGAAGACATGGGCAAGGCAGCTCATGGTGTTGATGGATGTATAGATGCCGGCGCAGCCGCAGGCGCATTCCTTCAGCGGGTCCACATGCGGGGCGGAATCCGTGCCGAGGAAGAAGCGCGCATCGCCCGAGATCGCGGCAGCCCTCAGCGCCAGCCTGTGCTCCTCGCGCTTGGCGACGGGCAGACAATAATAATGTGGCTTGATGCCGCCAACCAAAATGGCGTTGCGGTTGATGATGAGATGATGCGTGGTGATAGAGCCGGCCAGATTGGCCTTGGAAGACTTGATATAGTCGACGCCGTCGCGGGTTGTGATGTGCTCCATCGTCACCTTCAGCTCCGGTAGGCGCTGGCGCAGCGGCTCCAGAACCGTATCGATGAAGACCTTCTCGCGGTCGAAAATATCGACTTCCGGCGTCGTCACTTCGCCATGCACGCAAAGCGGCAGGCCAATCTTCGCCATGCGCTCCAGAACCGGCATCGCCCTGTTAAAATCGCGCACGCCGCCGTGGGAATTGGTGGTCGCCCCCGCAGGGTAGAGCTTGACGGCGGTGATGAGGCCGCTTTTTTTGCCCTCTTCCACGTCGTCGGCGTCGGTATCTTCTGTCAGATAAAGGGTCATCAGCGGCTCGAAACGATCACCCGGCGGGATCGCCTTGACGATGCGGTCGCGATAGGCGCGGGCATCGGCTGTGGTGACAACTGGCGGCACCAGGTTCGGCATGATGATGGCACGGGCGAAATGCCGGCTCGTATCCCCGATCACCCCTTCCAGCATGGCGCCATCACGAAGATGCAGGTGCCAGTCATCAGGGCGGCGCAGGGTGAGCGACTTCATCGGGATACCTCGGAGCATGATGGAATTGCGCCCGCTTAGCATCTTTTGTCGCGGGAAAACAGCCGCCAGAGACCATCCGGCGACCGTAAATGTCATTTTTTTGAAGCGCGCTTCAGATGTTGCCCGCCTCCGGACCCCAGACATCGGTCATGGCAAAACCATCGGCCAGGGGATCGAAGGGATCGAGGCCCACCTGGTGCAGTCCGAAGGTGAAGCCGCGCCCGGCAATGGTGGGAATGACGGCAGGACGGCCAGCCACTTCAGTGACGGCGGAAAGGCCGACATCGAATTCCGAGCCGATGATCGAGCGGGATTTATACTCGTCTCCCACCTTCACCTTGCCGCGCGCATAAAGCGTGGCGAGATTGGCGGAATTGCCGGTGCCGCAGGGCGAACGATCCGCCCGGCCCGGCCACATGGTGGTGCAGGTACGGATGGAGCCATCCGCATCCACATCGCGGAACATCACATAGGCCACGCCTGATATGGCGGGGATTTCCGGATGCACAACGGTCATTTCGCGGTTGACCAGGTCTTTCAGGATCATGCCCGCCGAGACCAGCTTCGCCGCATTGGCTTTTTCGATTGTTAGACCAATCTGACGCACATCCACCAGCGCATAAAAAATGCCGCCATAGGAGATGTCCATCGTCACCTTGCCCCATTGGGGCGTGTCGATGCTGACATCAAGCGCATGCACGAAAGACGGCACCATGGTCAGTTTGACCTTTTCGCAGCGCCCGTCGCGGCAGGTGGCCGTTGCCTTGACCAGACCGGCCGCCGTTTCCAGGATGATGACCGTTTCCGGTTCCTGCATTTCCACCATGCCGCTTTCCAGAAGCGCCGTCGTCGCGCAGATGGAATTGGACCCGGAGCTGGCATGCGCCTGATCCGGCTGGAGAATGACGAAAGCGGCATGCGCATCCGGGTGCTTCGGCGGCAGGAGAAGATTGACCGACCCCATCGGCGTGCCGCGCGGTTCCAACGTCAAAAAACGGCGAAGCGCCTCACCCTGCGGGTCCGTATTCATCCAGTGAAGCTGTTCGGCCACCGTATTGCCGGGAATCTTCGGCGCGCCGCCGGTGACGACACGGCCGATTTCGCCTTCGCAATGAACATCGAGAAGCTGGAGGGTGCGTTTCCAACGCATGGGGGTCTACTCCGGAAGTTGGGTTATGGACCTGACCATACAGATAAAAATACAAGGTGTATACAAATGTGGGCAGGCGAGATGACAAAAACGCTTAACGTTTTCGCCACCCTGCACGCATCGTCGTTTAGCGGCTACGGCATTCCGCCCGGTTTCGATTGACGGCGGCATCGCAATTCACTCTGGAGGATTGAACCGCCTGATCGTCCACCACGGAACCGGCCGTATCGCCCACCGATCCGACGGTGTTTTCGACGGAACGGCCAAGCCGCTCCACCTGCCTGCCGTAATTCTCTCGCGTGCGCGGATCAAAGACTGCGATCGGTGCGCTGACGACGACGCTGGCCGCGGTTCCGACTGTTTGCGCGGCACCGATACTGACGGCACCCAGCGCCTCGCCCAGACCGACGTCGGAATCCGTCACCGTCTGGCCCGCGATAAGACGGTCGCCGATCAGGCGAACGACCTCCGGGCTCTCGGCAAATTTTCCATGGTTCAGACGATCACCGGATTGCAGCTTGGTGAGATCGAGAACCGTGATGCCAGCCTTCTCAAGCTGGCTGCGATAGGGCTCGACGGAAGGATCGATCTGACCGAGGCGATCAACATTGCCGGAAATGCGGCGCGACAGGCTGAGTGCGCGGTCATCCTGCGAGACGAAAAGCGTGAATTTCGGCGGCATCTTGCCGAGGCTTGTGAATTGCCGGCTGAAGACGTCCACATCGAGATCAGGCGCCGCCAGAATGACATTGCTGATTTTAGGATCAACGCGGCCGTTGCGGATGGCCATCTGGCGCAGTGCCTCCACCGCAAGCCAGGTGCCCATGGAATGGGCCATGACGGTGACTTCGCGTATGGATTTGTCTTTCGCCAGCCGCGTCAGCATCTCCTCCAGCGAATCGCGGGAATAGTTGGTGCTTTCCTTATCGTAATTATAGTCGAAGATGCTCGCGCGCGACGGCCAGGTGAACACGACAGGCACGACATCCGTGCCGGAATCATGGACGATCTGGGCGAAACGATAGACGGATTCCTCGTAACGATTGTTGAAACCATGCACGAAGACCAGCACCCGGCGGTCCTTCGCGATATGCTTACTTATCCAGCTTCTGGTTTCGGCTTCGGAGCGGATCGGCTCAATCGCAACCGTGGTGAAATCCTTCAGCGGATTGGGTGGCAGTTTTTTCGGCCATTGCACCTGACCAACCTTGCGGTTGGCAGCAGGCGGAATGGAGACCGTGACCGCATCGACCTTCAGCCCGGTTCCCCGCTCGCCGCCGAAAAGAACCGCAGGATTTTCGGACGGGGCGCGCGTTGTCGCAACGAGGAGATTAACCGGCGTCGTGCCAGCCACAGTTTGTCCCGTTGGCGTCATCACACCGATCGGCCGCCCGCCGCAACCGGCAAGCAGGGCGACAATCGCGATCATGGCGACGAAGCGAATGGGCATTACATCACTCTCCTGCAACCCTGAGGCAGCTCGATAGCGGCCGGGTGGAGAAGATTGTCTACCGGAGGCGGAACAGTCGCGCCAGCAACCTAAGCGGCGTGGCGGGCACTTTCCCCACCGGTGTGTCCAAACGGACCCAATTGCCGGTCGAAAAACCGGCAATTGGACAACCTGTTTCAATACCTATTACTGAGGTCGCATCGTGCCCTTTTCCCGCAGCGCCTGATGCCACGACAGCGCTTCTTCGATGAGATGCGGTGTATGCCCGCCCCGCGCTGCCGCCCGGTGATAATAGTCAGCCAGCGCATCGCGATAATCGGGATGAACGCAATTGGCGATGATTACAGCAGCGCGCTCGCGGGGGGCGAGACCGCGTAGATCGGCGAGGCCCGTTTCGGTGACCAGAATATCGACATCATGTTCGGTGTGATCGACATGGCTGACCATCGGCACCACGCTTGAGATCGCGCCACCCTTGGCGATCGACTTGGTAACAAAAATGGACATATAGGCATTACGGGCAAAATCGCCGGAACCGCCAATGCCGTTCATCATATGGGTTCCGCCGACGTGAGTGGAATTGACGTTTCCGTAGATATCGAATTCCAACGCGGTGTTGATGCCGATGATGCCGAGGCGACGAATGACCTCCGGGTGATTGCTTACCTCCTGCGGGCGCAGGATCAGCCTGCTTTTGTAATCGGCCAGTCGCGGCATGACCTGCTCGTTCATGGCAGAAGAAAGCGTGATCGACGACCCGGAGGCGAAGGTCAGCTTGCCAGCGTCGAACAGTTCGAAGGTCGAATCCTGCAGGACTTCCGAATACATTTTCAGATCGTGAAACGGCGTATCGATGAAACCATGCATCACGGCGTTGGCAATGGTGCCGATGCCAGCCTGAAGCGGCTGGAGTTCGTGGGTCATGCGGCCATGACGCACCTCGTTCAGCAGGAACTCGGTGAGGTGGCCTGCAATCGCCTTGGTCTCGTCATCCGGCGGCAGAACCGTGGAGAAACTGTCGCTTTTGTCGCTGAGCACGATGGCGGCAATCTTTTCTGGCGGCACCGGAATGAAGGGCAGGCCAACACGGCTATCCGTCGCGACGACGGGAATGGGCATTCGGGTTGGGCGTTTGGCGGGAATGAAGATGTCGTGCAGCCCCTCCAGCACCTCGGGCTGCGACAGGTTGATCTCGACAATGACCTTATCGGCCAGAATGGCGAAGCTTGCGGAATTGCCGACCGAGGTGGTGGGCACGATGCCGCCCTCTGCCGTAATCGCCACCGCCTCGACAATGGCGATATCGACGCCATGGATCTGGCCGCCGCGCAATTGCTCCACCGTTTCGGAAAGATGCTGATCGATGAACATCACCTTGCCGTCATTGATCGCCTTGCGCAAAGCCGGATCGGACTGGAACGGCATGCGGCGCGCCAGCATGCCGGCCTCGACCATCGTCTTGTCGAGATCGTTGCCGAGGGAGGCGCCGGTCATCAGGGTAATTTTCATGGGGTTCGTCTTGGCGCGCTCGGCCAGCGCCAGCGGCACTGCCTTGGCTTCGCCGGCGCGCGTAAAACCGCTCATGCCCACCGTCATGCCATCCTGAATGAGACTGGCGGCCTCTTCGGCGCTGACGATCCGGCCCAAGAGGGACGCGTTGCGGATACGCTTTTCAAGCATGCACTTCTCCATGATCTGTCTTCACGATGTCACGGCATTCGGTCGGCCATCTCGCGGCGACTATGGCGTGCAGTTTCATCGATGAAACTGACATAGATCAAGGGTGTGAACAGAACCATGGCTTTGGCGCAGCAAATCCCGTTCAACAGATCGGAAGTGGCGCATCGGCGCGACAGGCCGTGAGGTCTTCAGACCACCGCAGCCTGCCGGTCGCACAGGACTTCCGCCAGACCTCTCCCTCGCCGGCAAGCGACGGGGCGAAGGCGCCTCATCGCAGTGCGAAGAATCACCTCTTGTCAGGGGCCTTCGCAAACGGGCGCCTGGCCCAGAACGGCCTGCCCAACTTCCGCGTCATAGGCACGCAGGCCGAATGTACCAAGGCTTATGACCCGGTAACAGGGGTTACCACCCGTCCATAGCGGATCGACAACATCGATATCGGTGATGAAGCGATGCGCACAGGCCTGGCCGGAACTATAAGCGATGCCTTCGGCCGTCGTGCCTGCCATCGGCACATGGATATGGCCAAAAATAATATGGCGTATGCCGGCCGGATGGGCTGAGAGACGGCGCATGACGGCGCCGTCATCATGCATACCGATATGTTCGAAATGTCGGATGCCGCAATCCATCGGCGGATGATGGATGAACACCGTCACCGGCAGATCGCCCGCGCTTTCCAGCGCACTCTCCAGCCAGACCAGACGATCCGCGCCATAGACGCCGCCGATCACATTTGCTTCGTGACTGTCGAGAAACAGCAGGCGGCCAAATTCCGTATCGATGACGGACTGAATATAGCCATTGTCGTCGCGCGGCTGTTCGGGAAAGGCGGCCACGAATTCCGGGCGGCGGTCGTGATTGCCGAGCAACAACCGCGTGGGAATGGAGACGGGCGCAAGGATATCGCGCAGCAGCTCATAGGCCTCCGGCTCGCCGTAATTGCAAAGATCGCCTGTCATGACAAGAAGATCGGCGTCGGCGTGTTTCTCCACGATATCCGCGATTGCCGCGCGCAGCTGCTGTTCCGGGTCGACGCCATTTATCGCGATGCCGGGTGGCAGAAGATGGGTGTCGGTGATCTGGATGATCTTCATAAAAGGTCTTTCTGCGCAAAATGGCTGCGGGAAGGGATTTTCCCGCAGCCCCTTTGGTGGCTCTGCTTATTTCAGCAGGGCGTTGGTCTGCTCGACAATCTGCTTGAGACCGGCTTCCGGCGTTACTTCACCGCGCATAACGGTGCCGATGATGTCGCGCTGGGTGCGCCAGATGCGGACGGAATCGCCACCCGGATAACCGGCCCAGGGGAGCGAACGGTCAGCCTGAAGCGAAGCGGTCTTCACATTTGGGTTCTCGACATAATAAGGAGCGAGGAAGTCCGGGCCGGTTGCCAGCTTGTTGGTGGGCAGGTAGCCGGTGATGCGAACGATGGTGTTCTGTGCTTCCGGACCGGTGATCCACTTCAGATATTTCCAGGCGGCATCCTGCTTGGCCTTATCCTGCGTCAGGATAACGGCAGAGTTGCCGCCGGTGGGCACGCCGCCCTTTTCCTTGTTGTCCAGCGGGAAGGTCGCGGTCTTCAGTTTGAAGCGGTCGCCAACCAGACCCTGGATCGTCTGAACGTGAGCGGGTGTGGAGAAGATGAAGCCGGTAAGACCTGCACCGAACTGCTGGCGCGACTGATCCCAGTCGAGCAGGTTCTGGCCACCTTCGGTGACGAACTGGCGGGTCATCTTCAGGGCGTTGAGGCCGATCTCGTTGTCGAAGGCAACGGTCTTGGTCTTCTCGTCGACGAGCTTGCCGCCCTGTTCGACGATGAGCGCCTGCCACAACCAGTCATCCGGCCAGCCGTTGATGTCGTAGCTCATGCCGGCAAATTTGGGGTCAAGAGCCTTGATCTTCTTGGCAAGAGCAATGAGCTCCGCAAAGGTCGTCGGCATCTTGTCCGGATCGCCGCCAGCCTTGGTAACGAGGTCGGAGTTGATGTAGATGATCGGCGAGGAAGCGTTGACCGGCAGGCCGTACTGCTTGCCGTCGATCTGACCGAGTGCGGCCATCTTGGGGCTGTAGTTCTTGTCGAGGAAGGCCTGGCCGCCTTCAGCCTGAATGAACGGGCCGAGATCGGTGATCTGATTGCGCGGGGCCAACGTGTGCACCAGTTCCGCCGTCAGGTTGTAGCCAGAGAAATAAACGTCCGGCAGATTGCCTGTGACGGCAGAACGGAGAACCTGCTGCTGGCCTTCGTTATAACCGGCGGCCGGCGCGAGGAAGTTGATCTTCACATCCGGGTTCTTCTTCATGAATTCATCGGCCAGCGGCTGATGAAACTTGGTGAAGCCCGGCAGGTTGTAAAGAACATTGAGCGTGATTTCGTTGGCCAGAACCGGCTGTGCGAGGCCAGCAAAAGCCATGCCAAGAGCCAGACCGCCCATCACAGCGCGTCGGTTGAGTTTCATGTCAGTCTCCAGAAAGGTTGGGAGGGGAAGTCGAACGGCGTCACTTGACGCCGGTCATGGTAATACCGGCGATGAAGTGCCGCCGTGCGAGGAGGAAGCACAGCACCATCGGCGCGGTAATCAGTGTGGCGCCCGCCATCAGCGCACCGTAATTGGCGCCGGATTCGACGTCGGCGAAAAGCATCATGCCGAGCGGCGGCGGGGCGAGATTGGTGTCGGAGATGACGATCATCGGCCAGTAGAGATCGTTCCAATGGGCAACGAGCGAAAAGATCGAGAATGCCGCAAGCGACGGCAGCGACCCGCGAAGCACCAGCCCCCAGCAGATCTCCATTTCCGAAAAACCGTCCATGCGGGCAGCCTCGATGATTTCATCGGGGTAGCTGCGGAAGGATTGGTTGAACAGGAAGATGGCGAAAACCGAAAGGAAGAACGGCATCATCATCGCAAAATAGGTGTTGAGAAGCTGCGTCTTGGCCAAACCGACGAAGAGCGGCAACGCCAGCGCCTGAATGGGAACGCAGAGTGCCGCGATGACGAGGCCCAGCAGCAACTTGCGGCCCGGGAAACGGAGCTTTGCCAAAGCATAGGCCGCCGGAACCGAGGTCAGTATCTGCACGACGAGAATACCGCCGCAGACGATGACGCCGTTCAGCATGAAACGCGCCATCGGCACCTGACCTGCCGCCCGGGCATAGTTATCGACAGCGTCGAACTTTTGTGGAATCGGCCAGAGCGAGACGTCGAATATTTCCGCAGGCGAGCGGATAGAGGTCAGCACCATCCAATAGAACGGCAGGAGCATCACGAAAGCGCCGAGCGCAAGCACGAGATGCGGGAGATATTTGCGGAACGCGGCCATCAGTAATGCACCTTCCGGTCCATATGCAGCGTTTGGCCGATAGACAGGATCAGCACGATCGCGAGGAAGATGATCGTCAGCGCAGCGGCATAACCGGTGTTGGAATATTCGAAACCTTCAAGATAAAGATCGTAGAGCAGGGTCTCCGACCCGGCGCGGCCCTTGGTCAGCACGGCAACCGTCTCGAACACCTTGAAGGCGGAGATGGAGGTGGTGACCACCACAAACATGGTCGTCGGCCCCAGCATCGGCCATGTGACTGTCAGAAACCGGTCTATCGGGTTCTTGGCGCCATCCAGCCGCGCCGCCTCATGCAGATCCTTCGAAATGGCAGTGAGACCGGCGAGGAACAGCACCATGTTGAAGCCCAGAACCTGCCAGACGCCCATCAGCGCCATGGTCGGAATGAGGAGAACGGGGTTGGAAAGAAACGCGACCGGTTCGAAACCGAACCACTTGATCGCCGCATTCACCGGCCCAAGCGACGGGTGCAGCAGGAACTGCCACACAGTCGCCATGGCGACGAGCGTTGCGGTGACGGGAAGGAAATAGGCCACTTCCCAGAAAGCGCGGCTGCGTTTGCGGTTATACACAAGCAAAGCCGCGCCGAGTGCGAGAAACACGCCGAAGGGAATGACGATGACCGCATAGATGGCGGTATTCACCAGCGCACGCAGAAAAACCGGATCCTGAAACGCCTTGATGAAGTTGCCCAGACCGACAAAGCGGGTGGAGAGCGAACCCAGCTGGTAATCGGTAACGGAAAAAACGGCCAGAACGACCATCGGAACAATATAGATCGCGAGGAGCAGCAGGCTTGCGGAAGCTGCAAACATCAGACCGCGCCAGATCATTCTGCGGTCTGCCTTTGACTGCCGCGGGCGCGCCTTCGTGCCCGCAGCCGGAGAGAAATCAACCGCCGTCATGCCGGCACCCGCTCGCGCGCAGTCACCTTGCGACGCAGGCCATCGGCCGCGAAAAGATGAGCACGATCCGGCGCAAAGCCGAGAGTCAAAACGCCGTTGGCGTCGGCACCCAGCGCCGCGCCCGCGCCCTGCCGCAAGGTGACGGCAACGGTCTCGTCGTTCAGCAGGCGGCAGCTCACGAAACGGTCGGCGCCGTGCGTTTCGCTACGCACCACACGCACGGCGAAACCTTCCTCGCCCGGACGCAGATCTTCGGCGCGAAGACCGAGCGTCGCCGGGCCGGCATCGCGGCCCATACTCTCCAGGCCAAGATCGCGTCCAAACGCCGTAACCTTACCCTGCGTATCGATTTCGACCGGCAGTAGATTGATCGATGGCGTGCCGATAAAACGCGCGACGGTCAGTGTCCCGGGCTTGCGATAAAGCTCGTCCGGCGTGCCCAGCTGTTCGATGCGGCCTTCCGACATCAAGGCGATGCGGTCGGACATGGTCATGGCTTCGATCTGGTCGTGGGTGACATAGATGAAGGTTGCGCCGAGCCGGCGGTGCAGACCCGCCAGTTCCTCACGCATGTGGGCGCGGAGTTTGGCGTCGAGGTTGGAAAGCGGCTCATCCATCAGGAAGGCAGCGGGCGAACGCACCAGCGCCCGTGCAAGCGCCACACGCTGGCGCTGGCCGCCGGAAAGCTGCGCCGGCTTGCGATCCAGAAGATGTGCGATCTGTAGCGTCTCCGCTGCCTGTTCAACGGCCGCATCGATCTGTTTCAATGTTTCCGCCGGCGCTGCAAACCGTCCGATCAGCGGCAGACGCGCGGCAAGCGGCAGGCGCCGCATACGGAGCGGTGTGGCGATATTCTGGCGCACGCTCATATGCGGATAAAGGGCGTAAGACTGGAACACCATCGCCAGATTGCGATCGCTCGGATCGATGTCAGTCACATCCTGGCCGCCGATCGAAACCGAACCGCGATCCGGAGATTCCAGCCCCGCGATGATGCGCAGCAGCGTGGACTTGCCGCAACCCGACATACCGACGAGCGACAGGAATTCCCCTGGACGAATGGAAAGATCGATCTCTTTCAGAACATCGTCAGCTCCGAAGCCTTTGCCGATTCCTGAAAGTTCAAGTGATTGTGGCGTCATTCTGCGCTCCTTTTTCTGAAGCGCATATGCTTTTATTGTATGACAATATGACGAAGGTTTGCGGAAAGTTCGATGACACTCGAAAGCCCAGTAATCTTGGGCTATCGCTAAGCCTTGCAACGCAGGCTCTCTCCAAAACCACTAATATGTAGGGGTTATTTTAACCCACCTTGGCGCTAGCAACTACGCTTGCTGGATCTGGTTTCACGCATTCCCGACAGCATGAATTTCCCAGTACATTCCGCCCATCGTCGGGCGTTCGAAGCATTTAAGGGTGCACATTCCTTGAGTTAGATCGTCTCTTAGCATTCCCGCTAGGTTATCGCAGACATCTACCCCCGGATCACCACTCAGGTGAGTTGAGACACGGAGATTTCCGCTGACCAAACGTATTTTGGCAGCATTTTCTGCAATAATATAGAACAAAGTTGACATAGGCCCATCAATTCCAAGAGGGAAATTGTCCGGACTAATCTGCCAATCACACCATACTATATTGCCATCATCCTCACGCAAACGATCAAGAATCAATGCATGCATACGACAAATAAAGTGCGTAATATAAACAACTGATGCGGCTTGACGTGTAGGAAGAGTAAAATTACGGCCGGACGCGAGACCGGAAATTATGGTTTTCTCTCCCGACACATGAATATTCCCGCCCAGATCCATTTGGCTTATCAACTCCGGCAAAGAATCGATTATTGTTTTGCCCTGAACGCTTAGCGCTAGTGCAAAGACGCCGCTACTCGCCAAAAAGCCGGGAAATTGCCGGCGAAATTCGTTACGATAGCGATCTGAGCGCCTTGCAGCCCACTTCCGCAATTTCTTTCCTTGCGGATTCAGTAAAGGCCCCAGCACCTTATCCCAATCCCACTGCTCTGCGCTAACAGACACCAGCAAAGCAGATGTATGCCAAACATCACGATCATTAGGTATTTCTTGAGGGCTGTGATCCATCGAGGCAACAAGCATAGACACTTCTATCGCCTGACTTTATCAACTATTGCTTGATGATCTTTAGAGAAATGGCGCACCCGAAGAGATTCGAACTCCTGACCCCCAGATTCGTAGTCTGGTGCTCTATCCAGCTGAGCTACGGGTGCGTGCCGTTCCGGT
>JAEXMK010000227.1 GCA_023444445.1 Pseudomonadota bacterium
CTGGGCGCGATGGGCTACAAGTTCCAGTTCATCACGCTCGCCGGTTTCCACCAGCTGAATTACGGCATGTTCGAACTGGCGCGCGGTTACAAGGATCGGCAGATGGCGGCTTATTCCGAGCTTCAGCAAGCGGAATTTGCAGCCGAGGCAAATGGTTACACCGCCACCAAGCACCAGCGCGAAGTCGGCACGGGCTATTTCGACGCCGTGTCCCTGGCGATATCAGGCGGCACGTCCTCGACGACAGCCATGAAGGAATCCACCGAGCACGACCAGTTCCGCCCCGCGGCGGAATAAATCGAGAAACCCGCCCTTCCCCATCGCGGGAAGGGCTTGCAAACCTGATCAAGAACCCCGACCAATAAAGAGAGGAGAAATGCCATGAATGCCCACAATCCCATCAAGACCCACGTCAAGGAACGCGCCGAGGAGCAGTCCTCCGCCATGACGCAGGATCAACAGGCCGCCATCCGCATGCTGGCCAATGACCTGCACCGCCTTAACCAGGCCGTCATGAAAGCCGTCGAGGCCGGTGTTTCCGTCGAGCTGGTCCGCTCGGCCCGCCACCATGGCGGCGGCGGCAACTGGGGCGATCTGCTGATCCCCGTCATCGTCGCGCAGGGAAATGCTGCGGTCTGAATTGCAGCCATTCTATCATGCCGGGCGGCTCTTGCGTCCGGCATAAAGATCGGAATGCCCCTTGATGAGACGGGTCATCCGATCCGCCACCGTCCTGATATCACGGCGGTGGCGATCGTCATTGTTCATGACGATCCATTGATTGTGGCGAAGCGGTTCGATTTCGCCACCTTCCCGAGCAAGCCGCGCATCGGCATCGCCAACGAAACAGGGAAGCACGGCGACCCCTGCCCCGGCCAGCACCAGATCGAGCAGCGCTGTCGGCCTGCTAACCGTCACCACGATCTCAATGGCACGGTTTTCATGCGGCCAGCGCAGATAGGCCGAAATGGCGTTTTCTTCGCCCACCGCGATCCAGCGGTCGGCAACGGAGGCGGCGGCATTGCGCAGCCGGTAAGGCGCATAGGCCACCTCCCCCGTCCTGACGGCGGCGAGGTTCCTTTCCTGCGGCTCGAAAGCGCGGATGCCGATGTCGTTTTCGCGATGCGCCAGAGACGCCCTTTGTTCGGCGATGAAAAGATCGATACGGAAATCATCGCGATCTGTGCAGATGGCGGAGAAATTGCTGGTCAGCAGCCAGGCATTTCAGGTGCCCACGGCGATACGCACGACGGAAGAGGCGGATGACGCCTTCTGCCAGCCCTCGATATCCTTGGCTGCATTTTCCATCGCCTGAAGACGGTCGAACAAGGCGCGGCCATCCGCGGTCAGGGCATATCCCGTCTGGCTGCGCTGGAATAAGGCCTTGCCAATGCGCTCCTCCAATTCGATCATGCGCCGCCCGACGGTTGCCGGGCTCAAACCCGTCAGCACAGCGGCACCCGTTAGACCGCCGCTGCGTGACACATCGAGGAAAAGCTGATAGGAATCCCAGGTGACGTTTTTCATGGATGAAAAACGTAGCGCATTTTCTTGCGCAGATAAATCAAAAAACGGCGTGCATCATGGCCCTCCGCATTACAAGGAGAGTGACATGCATGCGATTTTTGCAGCTCGGGCCATTACCGAAAATCAGCGACCGCGCACCCGACGCGAGGCCATTCTACAGGAAGAGAAATTTTATACGGACATGGCGCAGGCGTCACGCCCGTCACGGCTTTTCAGCGCGCTTCTCGGTTTGATAAAGGCAAAAAGCCGCCGATCAGTAAAAGAGAGCGATCAATGCCGCGAGAGCGCCTGCGGCGATGACGGTGAGCCGAAAGGCCAGCTGCCGGCTCTCGTTGTCAGTGCGGGCGATGGCAATGGCGCGAGGGCGGCGATGTGCAGATCTGTTCATGCGCGGGCTCCAGACGAAAAACTCAACCGACCCATGCCCTGTTAAGGGCTTCCAGCACGACTTCATGTGCAGCGGGATCATGCGCGATCCGGCCTTGCTGGCATTTGGTCAGGATGACTCCACGCCCGTTAACAAGGCCTTAACGGGCGCGGCGTCATGCGAATTCACCTGCCGCCTGCCCGGAGGCCCAGGCCCACTGGAAATTGTAACCGCCGAGCCACCCGGTCACATCAACACATTCACCGATGAAATAGAGGCCAGGCACGGATTTTGCCGCCATGCTGCGGGAATCGAGGCCGGTTGTGTCCACACCGCCAAGCGTGACTTCCGCCGTTCGGTAGCCTTCGGAACCGGCGGGCTTGATATGCCAGTCCTGCACCTGCGCCGCCAGCTTTGCGAGAGCCTTGTCGGACATGTCGGCGAGATGGCCTGTGAGGGGGGATTGCTCGACGACGTGCTGCGCGAGCCTTTTCGGCAGAATTTCCGACAAGGCGGTCTGGGCGGACTGGCGGCCGTTTTTTTGTTTTGCCTGTTTTAACAGCGCAGCGATATCGCGATGCGGCTCAAGCTTCAGGCGGATCACATCACCCTCGCGCCAGTAGGATGAGATTTGCAGGATCGAAGGACCACTCAAACCGCGATGGGTGAACAGCAGCGCCTCTTCGAAAGAAGTTTTCCCATGCGACACCTCAGCCGGAGCAGCGACACCGGCAAGAGAGCTGAGCTTTTCCAGAAGACCGGGATCGAGCGTCAGCGGCACGAGGCCCGGACGCGGCTCTACAAGTTTGAGACCGAATTGCTCGGCTATTTGATAGGCGAAACCGGTCGCGCCCATTTTCGGGATCGACTTGCCGCCCGTCGCAATGACAAGGCTTTCCGCTTCGATGAGGCCGCCTGAGGTCGTCACGCGAAAACGGCCACCATCATGGGTGACAGCCGATACTGCCGTTTCGAGCCGCAGCTTAGCATTCACCGCCTGCATTTCGCCAAGCAGCATGCGGATGATGTCCTTGGCGCTGTCATCGCAAAAAAGCTGGCCAAGCGTTTTTTCATGCCAGGCGATGCGGTGTTTCTCCACGAGGGCAACGAAATCGCGTGGCGTATAACGGGCGAGCGCGGATTTGGCGAAATGCGGGTTGGTGGAGAGATAATTCTTTGGACCGGCGTGGATATTGGTGAAGTTGCAGCGGCCGCCGCCGGAAATGCGGATCTTTTCACCCGGCGCTTTGGCATGATCGAGAATGACGACAGACCGGCCGCGTTTTCCGGCGCGGATGGCGCACATCATGCCCGCGGCGCCCGCCCCCAAAATCAGCACGTCACATTTCTCTGTCATCATTCTATCCGATCCGTTTCCTTTCCTCTTTTCCAAGTGGTGCCGCTTGTCAATGGCGCTTTCCCCCTCGCCAATTGCCAAACTACGGTTATGATGGCGCCACCAGAAACACAGACCCGGTGATACATGCCCGCCAAAAAAACCATGCTCCGCCCGAAGAAACAGGCAACCATGGCAAAGAAGTCCCCTCCGCTCGATCTGTCCTCCACCCGTGGTGTTTCCACCTGGCGCGAAGCCGCGCAATGGCTGAGGGCGCGCGGGATCGAAGACATAGAATGCATCACGCCCGACCTTGCGGGTGTTCCACGCGGCAAGATGATGCCGACAGCGAAATTCACCGGCGATACCTCGCTCGCTTTGCCATCGGCACTCTATCGCCACACGATATCAGGCGAATATCCCGATGAGACGGCGAATTTCCGCTATGAGCCGCGCGACAGCGACCTGAAGCTGGTGCCTGATCTTTCCACGCTCTCCGTCGTGCCCTGGGAAACGGACCCCACCGCGCAGGTGATCTGCGACGTGGTGGATGCGGAAGGCAATTTCGTGCCCTACACGCCGCGCAACGTGTTGAAGAACGTGCTTTCGCTCTACACTGAAAAGGGCTGGAAGCCGGTCGTGGCGCCAGAAATCGAATTTTACCTCGTCGCCATGAATGACGACCCTGACTATCCGCTGCATCCGCCGAAGGGCCGATCCGGTCGCTCCATCGTTGGCGGTCAGAGCTATTCCATCGCCGGTATCAACGAATTCGACGAGCTGATCGACGACATCTACCATTTCTCCGAAAAGCAGGGCCTTGAGATCGATACGCTGATCCATGAGGAAGGTCCGGCGCAGCTGGAAATCAACCTGCGGCATGGCGATCCGATCGAGCTTGCCGACCAGGTTTTCCTGTTCAAGCGCACCATTCGCGAAGCGGCGCTGAAGCATGGTATCTACGCCACCTTCATGGCCAAGCCGATGCAGGGCCAGCCGGGTTCGGCCATGCATATCCACCAGTCGGTGGTGGACATCGACAGCGGCCGCAACATCTTCTCCAATGCCGATGGCAGTCCTTCGAAAGAGTTCTTCTCCTTCGTCGGCGGCATGCAGCGTTACGTGCCGAATGCGCTTGTCATGCTGGCGCCCTATGTCAACTCCTACCGCCGCCTGACGCCCGATATGGCCTGCCCGGTCAACAATGCCTGGGGTTACGATAACCGCACGACTGCCTTCCGCGTGCCGATTTCCGGTCCGCAGGCGCGGCGTGTCGAAAACCGCCTGCCGAGCTCGGATGCCAACCCCTATCTGGCGCTTGCCGCTTCGCTCGGCTGCGGCTGGCTCGGCATCGTCAACAATATCGAACCGACCGAACCCACCGCCGATACGGCCAATGAAGGTTCCATCGAACTGCCGCGCGGTCTCCTTGAGGCCGTGGCGCTGCTGGAAGGCGAGGAGCAGTTTGACCGGGTGTTCGGCCATGAATTCGTGGGCCTTTATGCTGGCCTGAAACGCGGGGAATTCGAGACCTTCATGCAGGTCATCAGCCCCTGGGAGCGCGAGTTCCTGCTTCTCAACGTGTGAGGAACCACGAGCATGACATGGCAGAGCCCGATTGCGCCGGGACTATCCTGGTATCAGGCAACCGTCGGCGCCCGGCCGGCCTATCCCGCCCTCGGCCGGGGGCAGGAG
>JAEXMK010000257.1 GCA_023444445.1 Pseudomonadota bacterium
CACCTTTTATGTCACCCCCCGTGACGCCGCTTCGGCGTTTCATGTGCGGTTGTAGCTCAGTTGGTTAGAGCGCAGGTTTGTGGCACCTGAGGTCGGTGGTTCGACCCCACTCAACCGTACCATTCCCCTCTCCCGATAAGTTCATATGTCACAAGGACTTACCGGGAGAGGGGAGTATTCTCTCAGGCCGGCCTAGCGATTTCCGTAGCGCCTCAAAAATCCCGAAAATCACTGCCGCTATAGCGATGATGCGCACCTGGTTTCGGTGGGGCACAAGCCCCCGCCAATTGCTGCTCGGCAAAAACCATTTGGCTAAAATCTCTTGCGCTGGTATTGTCCACCCAACGAAACCTTATGAAAGCCAGCAGCATAGCGTCTACGCTTGTGCGCGGCGAAATGGACAAGACAGTGATCGACCCCGGAAACGGCCCAAAGCCGTCGGAACAAGGGGCGTCGGTGGCGAACAAAGGGAAAGCGAAGCGATCCCGTCGTGGCAAGAAACACAAGCGTGACGGCAAGCCCCGTGACGCTGTTTTGCTGTCGCATGATGTTGCCGCAGATGTTCCGGCCGGTTCCTCCTACGTATCGGCTCTCGAGCCGGATGCCGAGCCGCGCAAGAGAAAGCGCCGCAGGCGCTCCCGTGGCAAAGGCACGTCTCAACAGACGGCGGCTGCCGCCGATGGACAGGCGCAGGCTTCAGCCGCATCCGATGGTGCAAATTCATCCACCGTGCCGCCGGCTGGCGCGCGAAAATCGCGTAACCGCAAACGCGGCCACCGCGATCCGCGCGGCCGTGACCCGCAAGGCCGTCCGCTGGTCCCAACCCACGCGCCGAAACATGCTGGCAAGCAGAACGGCCGTGCCAATGGCTCGGCACAGGAAACGCACCGGTCACACTCTGAAATCTCCGCCCGCCACGCAGGCCGCCAGCAAGAGCATGGTCAGGAGTGGTCGGCGGATATGTATGCGGCGCTCGATCTTGGCACGAATAATTGCCGCCTGCTGATTGCGCAGCCGACGCGACCTGGCCAGTTCCGGGTGGTCGATGCCTTTTCGCGCATCGTGCGGCTGGGTGAAGGGTTGGTATCGAGCGGCCGGCTTTCCGATGATGCGATGGACCGCGCGGTTGAAGCACTCAAGGTCTGCGCCGCAAAACTCTCCGGTCGCCCGATCCGGCGTATGCGGCTGATCGCGACCGAGGCCTGCCGTGCCGCCTCCAATGGCGAGGAGTTTCTGGCGCGTGTCACGCGGGAAACGGGGCTTGAACTCGAAATCATCAGCCGCGAGACGGAAGCCCGGCTTGCGGTTTCGGGCTGCGCATCGCTTGTCGGGCGCGAGGCGCGTTCCGTCGTGTTGTTCGATATTGGCGGCGGATCGTCGGAAATTGCGGTCATCAAGGTTGGTGAAAATCGCTCCAACCGGCTCGCCAACCACATCACCCACTGGACTTCGTTGCCGGTCGGAGTCGTCACGCTGTCGGAACGCCATGGCGGCCGGGATGTGACGCCTGACGTGTTCGCCGCCATGGTGCAGGAAGTCGAAGGCCTGCTCGATGCCTTCCATTGCCCGCCGCTTGCGCCGCAATTGCATCACGAGGATTTTCATCTCATCGGCACCTCGGGCACGGTCACGACACTTGCGGGCGTCCATCTCGATCTGCCGCGATATGATCGCCGCAAGGTGGATGGTCTCTGGCTTTCCGATGCCGAGGTGACTGCCATGCAGGACAAGTTGCTGGCATGGGATTTCGCCGGCCGGGCCGCCAATGCCTGCATCGGGCCTGACAGGGCCGATCTTGTTCTGGCCGGCTGCGCCATTCTCGAGGCCATTCGCCGCCGTTGGCCGGCACGCCGCATGCGGGTGGCGGATCGTGGCCTGCGTGAAGGTCTCTTGACGGATATGATGGCGGATGACGGCGCATGGCGGCGCAACCGCATAAGGCGCATGCAGATGGTACGGCAGGATAGAACGGAAGGTTTGACATGAGCAAGGCGCCGACAAGCACCAACCGCACCGGCCGCAAGATCGGCCAGAAGGTCAAGAAGACCAAGCTCAAGGCCTCATCGCGCCGCTGGCTGGAACGTCATATCAATGACCCCTATGTGCAGCGTGCCAAACTGGAAGGCTATCGCGCCCGCGCCGCCTTCAAGCTCTTGGAAATCAACGACAAGCATCAGATTCTGAAGGGCGCGACCCGCATCATCGACCTGGGCGCCGCCCCCGGAAGCTGGTCGCAGATCGCCTCCAAGGTGACGGATTCAACCGAGGATGATATCCGCGTCGCGGCGATCGATTTCCTTGAGATCGATCCGATCCCCGGCGTCAAGATCCTGCAGCTCGACTTCCTCGATCCGACCGCGCCGGACCAGCTGATGGAAGCCGTTGGCGGCACGCCGGACCTTGTCTTGTCCGATATGGCCGCGCCGACCACGGGTCACCAGAAGACCGACCACATCCGCACCATGCATCTGTGCGAAGTCGCGGCCGACTTTGCCGTGCAGGTGTTGGCGGAAGGCGGCCATTTCCTCGCCAAGACCTTCCAGGGCGGCACCGAAAAGGCGTTGCTGGACATGCTGAAGAAGAACTTCAAGCAGGTTCTGCACATCAAGCCCGCGTCGTCACGCTCGGAATCGGTCGAGATGTTCCTGCTTGCCAAGCACTTCAAGGGCCGCAAGAACGAGCCACAGATTGATGCGGAAGCCGAAGGGGCCTCCGAAGACTGATCACTCCGCCGGTTGCGAAACCTTGCCGCGGTGGCCGGAAACGGCCGCGCCGGCCTGTGCGTCCATGCGGATGATCGGCACGATGGCGAACAGCGATACCAGCGCCACGATGGTGAAGGCGACGTGGAAATCGGCAAGCTGCAGATGGGTGCCAGACATGATGCTGCTGACTTCCAGAATGGAGGCAGCGAAGGCGACGCCAAGCGCCAGGCTGATCTGTTGCAGCACGGATGCCATCGAGGTTGCCTGACTAGCCTGGCTGTCCTCGATATCGGAATAGCTGAGCGCGTTCGATCCGGTGAAGAAGAAGGAACGGGCAAATCCCGCCGTCACCAGGCAGATCATGATCAGCGGGTAGGGCGTCTCAGGCGTGAAGAAGCTGTTGGCCAGCGTCGTAAACGCGCCAACGATGCCGGCCCCGATCAGCGTTGACCTGAACCCTGTCGCGGCAAAGACCCGCTTGGCCATGAATTTCGTGGTGATCGCGCCGATTGCGCCAGCAAAGGTGATCATGCCCGACTGGAATGGGTTGAGCCCGAAGCCTATCTGCAACATCAGGGGCATCAGAAAGGGGATGGCGCCGGTGGAAATGCGGAAAACGGTGCCGCCGACGGTGGCCGCCCGGAAAGTCGGGTTGCGGAAAATTCGGAAATCCAGAATGGGGGCCGGGTGGTTTGCCGCGTGGCGCATGTAAAGAAAGCCGCAGATGAAACCGATGATCGTCGAGGCGATGCCGATGGCGGGCGGCAACGCCGGAAGGCTGACGACCGACACGCCGAAAACCACACCCGACGCGGCAAGGCCTGATAACACGAAACCCTTGCCATCCATCGGCGGCGGATTGGTGGTTTCGATTTCCGGCAGGAAGATCGTCGACAGCCAGATGCCAATGAGGCCGATCGGCACGTTGATGAGGAAAATCCAATGCCATGAAAAATAGGTGGTGATGAAGCCGCCGATCGGTGGGCCGGTCAGTGGCCCGACAAGTGCTGGTATCGTCAGCAGCGCCATGGCTGAAACAAGTTCGCTGCGCTTCGTCGTTCGCAGGAGGACAAGGCGGCCGACGGGCGTCATCATCGCGCCGCCCATGCCTTGCAGGAAACGCGAGACGACGAATTCGAACACCGACGACGAGACCGCACAGCAGATCGACCCGACAACGAAAACGCCGATGGCGAAACGGAAGATTTTCTTCGCGCCGTATTTGTCGGCCATCCAGCCACTGATGGGGATGAAGATCGCCAATGACACCATATAGGCCGTCAGCGCGAGCTTGAGCGTGATCGGACCGACATGGAGATCGGCTGCAATCGCCGGAAGCGAAGTGGCGATGACGGTGGAGTCCATCTGCTCCATGAAAAGAGCGACTGCCAGGATGAGGGGAATGATGCGGTTCATGAGGCTGCCTGCGGCTTTCCGCTGCGACAAAGGATATCGCCGTTCCTCCTACGCCTGATAAGCGGGCTTGCCAACACGTTAATTATCAATTTCTCAAGTTCCGATCAAACCTGCGTGAGGCCGGTTTTCTTGCAACTTTCTCGCTCTATTGTCCGTTGGGTGAGATCAGTTGGTGATATCGGGAGACAAGATGATGACCCAATCCTTGAGCATGAGCAGACGCGGCCTCATCGGTGCGGCCGGCGCAAGCGTTCTCGGCGCGCCGCTTTTGATGGCGCGCGGCGCGAACGCCCAGACCAACCAGCCGCAAACATCCATGGAGATAAAACACGCCATGCCACCGGAAACCAACCGCTTCAAGCTCGGCAACTTCGAGGTGCTGGTCGTCAAGGACGGCGCGCGCGCCGCGCCCAACCCGGGTGAGACCTTCGGCACCGACCAGTCGGCAGAGGCCGTGGGCAAATTGCTGGAAGATAATTTTCTACCGAAGGATCAGTTCGTCAATTCCTTCTCGCCGGTTCTTATCAATACCGGCTCCGATCTCGTGCTGTTCGATACGGGTTTCGGAGAGACTGGCCGCGGCGCCGGCAATGGCCGCCTGACCGAAGGCATGGCTGCCGCCGGTTATTCCCCCGAGGACGTGACCGTGGTGGTGCTGACCCATATGCATGGCGACCACATCGGCGGCCTGATGGAGAAGGGCGCTCCAGCTTTTTCCAAGGCGCGTTATGTCTTCGGCCAGGCGGAATATGATTTCTGGACGGATGAAAAGCGTGTCGGCACTCCCGCTGAAGGTGGTCACAAGGGTGTTCTCGCCAACGTCAAGCCGCTGGCCGAAAAGGCAACCTTCATCGGTGATGGCGCCAGTGTGGTTTCAGGCATCACCGGCATTGCCGCTTTCGGCCATTCGCCGGGACATATGATCTTCCGTGTCGAATCGGAAGGTAAGCAGCTTATCCTGACGGCAGATACCGCCAACCATTTCGTCCTGTCGCTGCAGCGGCCGGACTGGGAGGTGAAGTTCGACATGGACAAGGCGGCTGCGGCTTCGACCCGCAAGAAGGTTTATGACATGATCGCCACCGACCGCCTGCCATTCCTTGGCTATCACATGCCTTTCCCGTGCGTCGGTTATGCGGAAAAGCTGGATACGGGTTATCGTTTCGTGCCGAAATCCTATCAGTTCGACATCTAATGCATGTCGCGCAGAACTGTTCAGCGGTCTGCGATAACCGACATTCATAAAAACAAGCAGTTAAAGCGTGTTGTATGGGGCAAGGACCCACACGACGCGCTTTAACGTCTGCTGCAATGCAGCAACAGAGAAAGCCCGGAAGGTTATTCCGGGTTTTTTCTATTCCCTTCCTGTCATGAACGTGTTACCAGCCCTCGCCAACTTCCAAGCAATCCTTGCAGGGCGCCGGGGTGAACTTTTCGTTCCGGAACGGCCACGCATTTCCAGTATGAAGGAATTTGGTCATGGCACGCATCATTCAAACACCCACTGGTTTGGACGCTCTCACATTTGACGATGTGTTGCTGCAACCCGGACATTCCGAAGTCATGCCGGGACAGACGAATATCGCCACCCGCATTGCCCGCGATATCGATCTCAACCTGCCGATCCTCTCGTCCGCCATGGATACGGTGACTGAAGGCCGTCTCGCCATCGCCATGGCCCAGGCCGGCGGCATCGGCGTCATCCATCGCAACCTCACCCCCATCGAACAGGCCGAAGAAGTCCGGCAGGTCAAGAAGTTCGAAAGCGGCATGGTCGTCAACCCCGTCACCATCGGCCCGGATGCGACGCTTGCCGAAGCCCAGGCGCTGATGAAGGCACACGGCATTTCCGGCATTCCGGTGGTGGAAAACGGCGGCTCCGGCGGCCACAAGAACGGCCGCCTTGTCGGCATCCTGACCAATCGCGACGTCCGCTTCGCCTCCGATCCGCAGCAGAAAATCTACGAACTGATGACCCGTGAAAATCTGGTCACGGTCAAGGAAAGCAGCGTTGATCAGCAGGAAGCCCGCCGCCTTCTTCACAAGCACCGCATTGAAAAGCTGCTGGTGGTAGACGCCAAGGGCAATTGCGTCGGCCTCATCACCGTCAAGGATATCGAGAAGTCGCAGCTAAACCCCAACGCTACCAAGGATGCGCAGGGCCGTCTTCGCGCCGCTGCCGCCATCAGCGTTGGTGCAGATGCGATCGAGCGCGCCGAGCGCCTTATCGATGCCGGTGTCGATCTTCTGGTCGTGGATACCGCGCACGGCCATTCTCAGCGCGTGCTGGACGCCGTTTCTGTCGTCAAGAAGATGTCCAACTCGGTTCGCATCATCGCCGGCAATGTCGCGACCGCTGACGGCACGAAGGCTTTGATCGATGCCGGCGCCGATGGCGTCAAGGTCGGTATCGGCCCTGGCTCGATTTGCACCACCCGCATCGTCGCCGGCGTCGGCGTTCCGCAGCTCGCTGCCATCATGTCGTCGGTTGAAGTCGCCAATGCGGCTGATATCCCCGTCATCGCCGATGGCGGCATCAAGTTCTCGGGCGATCTGGCCAAGGCAATCGCAGCCGGCGCTTCCGCCGTTATGATCGGCTCTCTGCTCGCCGGCACCGATGAAAGCCCGGGTGAAGTGTTCCTGTATCAGGGCCGTTCCTTCAAGGCCTATCGCGGCATGGGCTCCGTTGGTGCCATGGCGCGTGGTTCGGCAGACCGCTATTTCCAGGCGGAAGTGCGCGATACGCTGAAGCTGGTGCCTGAAGGCATTGAAGGTCAGGTTCCCTACAAGGGCCCGGTTTCCGGTGTCCTGCACCAGCTGGCCGGTGGCCTGAAGGCCGCCATGGGTTATGTCGGCGGCAGCAACATCAAGGAATTCCAGGAACGCGCGACCTTCGTGCGTATCTCCAGCGCCGGACTTCGTGAAAGCCACGCCCATGACGTGACGATCACGCGCGAAAGCCCGAACTATCCGGGCGCTGTTTGATCTTTCGAGCCGAATCCGTAAAAGGATGCTAAGTGTTTGGCGCTCCTCGATTCACGCCGGATCGGGGAGCGTTTTCGTGATTGGAGAAAAGCATGTCCCCGACAACCGCAATGTTCTGGCCGATGATCGCCCATGCGTTTCTTGTTTTCATTCTTTATGGACTGCTTTTATACCGGCGTAAAAACCAGACGCTCACCAGCAAGGATGCTCTCACCCAATATCGCGAAAAAGGCGTAGAGGGGCAGGCCAGCTTCCTCGTCAACAGAAACATCGCCAATCAGTTCGAACTTCCGGTTCTCTTTCACGCCATCTGTGTGCTGCTGTACATTACAGATGCGGACAATGTGGTGACCGTCGTTCTTGCCTGGCTTTTTGTAATCTCCCGTTATGCGCATTCTTACGTCCATGTGACCAGCAACCGGCTGCGATATCGGGCGCCGCTGTTCGGAATCGGTTTCGCACTGCTGGTCTGCATGTGGGCATGGCTCGCCATATGGTTGGCGCTGGAGTAAATAAGCACCGTGAGGTTGCCTCATTCGTGAGACAATACCGACCTGCAAAATGCTGCGATTTGCGATGGGTCAATTCCATGAAACCCCATTCCCGTTAGTCTCTGCCTGCCGTCGAGAATTTCTGGCGAGCAGAGATTAGGGAGTATGTCATGGCTAAAACAATGAAGGCGGCGGTTGTCCGCGCATTTGGAAAACCGCTGACCATCGAGGAAGTGGCGATACCGGATCCCGGCCCCGGTGAAATTCTCATCAACTACAAGGCGACGGGCATTTGCCACACCGACCTGCACGCCGCAACCGGCGACTGGCCAGTCAAACCCAACCCGCCCTTCATCCCCGGCCACGAAGGTGTCGGTTATGTTGCGAAGATCGGCGCTGGCGTCACCGGTATCAAGGAGGGTGACCGCGCCGGCACGCCCTGGCTTTACACCGCGTGCGGATGCTGCATCCCCTGCCGTACGGGCTGGGAAACGCTTTGCCCGAGCCAGAAAAATTCCGGCTATTCCGTGAACGGCAGCTTTGCCGAATATGGCCTTGCCGATCCCAAATTTGTCGGCCGCCTGCCGGATAATCTCGATTTCGGCCCGGCCGCACCTGTCCTTTGCGCCGGGGTCACCGTCTATAAGGGTCTCAAGGAAACCGAAGTCAGGCCCGGTGAGTGGGTGGTCATTTCGGGCATTGGCGGGCTCGGCCACATGGCCGTGCAATATGCCAAGGCCATGGGCATGCATGTCGTGGCCGCCGATATTTTCGATGACAAGCTGGCGCTTGCCAAGAAACTCGGAGCCGATGTCACGGTCAACGGCCGTGCGCCTGACGCGGTGGAGCAGGTGCAGAAGGCGACCGGCGGTGTCCATGGCGCGCTGGTGACGGCGGTGTCGCCCAAGGCCATGGAGCAGGCCTATGGTTTCCTGCGCTCCAAGGGCACCATGGCGCTTGTCGGCCTGCCGCCGGGCTTCATCTCCATTCCGGTGTTCGACACGGTGCTGAAGCGCATTACGGTGCGTGGCTCCATCGTCGGCACACGTCAGGATCTGGAGGAGGCGCTGACCTTTGCCGGCGAAGGCAAGGTGGCGGCTCACTTCTCGTGGGACAAGCTCGAAAACATCAACGATATCTTCCACCGCATGGAAGAGGGCAAGATCGACGGTCGTATCGTCGTGGACCTCGCCGCCTGATGTGAAAATCCGGAAGCGGCGCTCACGCAAATGTGTGGCGCCGCCTGCACCGGCCTCGTTCCCAGCCCTTAGATCTGCGTTATCCTCCCGCATCCGTGCGTCCAAGGAGGATAGAGCGATGGACAAGCCCAAGATTACGCAGGCCATGATCGACGCTTACGATGAATATACCCATCTCAGCCTCGATCGCCGCAAATTCATGGAAAAGCTCAGCGTGCTTGCCGGCTCCGGCGCGGCGGCCGCGGCAATTGCGCCGCTTCTTTCCGCCAACAGCGCCCGTGCCGCCATCGTCGCGCCTGATGATGCAGGCATTGTTGCGGAAGACGTGACCTATCCGGCGCCCGGTGGCGAGATGAAGGCTTATCTCGTCACGCCGAAGTCGGCGTCCGGTCCCATTGGTTCCGTCATCGTCATCCATGAAAACCGGGGCCTGAACGACCATATCCGCGATGTGGCGAGGCGCGTGGCGCTTGCCGGTTTCCGGGCGATGGCGGTCGATTTCCTGTCGCCGCAGGGTGGTACGCCGGCGGACGAGGACAAGGCACGGGAAATGTTCAGTGGTCTCGACATGGAGGCAACCGTCGCCAATGCCGAAGCGGGCCGGGTCTGGCTTGCGGCAAGGCAAGGGGCGAATGGCAAGGTCGGCGCGGTCGGCTTCTGCTGGGGCGGCGGGCTGGTCAACCGTTTCGCTACCAAATCGGCGGGCCTGAACGCCGGCGTCGCCTATTACGGCCAGCAGGCCCCGGCGGCCGATGTGCCAGCCATAAAGGCGCCGCTGCTTTTGCATTACGCCGGTCTCGACGAGCGCATCAATGCCGGCATCGATGCTTACAAGAAGGCGCTGGAGGAAAACGGCAAGACCTTCGAGATTTTCGTCTATGACGGCGTCAACCATGCCTTTAACAACGATACCTCCGCGGCGCGCTATGACAAGGCGGCTGCCGATCTCGCCTGGGGGCGGATGGTGGAGTTTTTCAAGAAATATCTGGGGTGATTGGGTTTTGAGCGGGCAGCTGTTCTTCTCGCCGGTGGGGGAGCCGGAAAGGCGTGAATATTGTCAATTGAGAGTGAACCGAAGGTGCGTGGCGCCTACCCCCTCTGCCCTGCCGGGCATCTCCCCCACAGGTGGGGAGATCGATATGCGGCAGGGTCCTCCCCAACTCGACATTAGTGAATGAAGTGCCGATATCGCGTCTTGCCGATCTCCCTCCTTGTGGGGGAGATGTCCGGCAGGACAGAGGGGGGTAAACCCCATCCACCAAGGCCAACGTAAACTTCACCCACAAAGGCAGCGGTGAGCCAAACCTCACACCCGCCCCATCACGCCCGCCATCTGATAAAGCGCCAGCCCCGAAGCCGTTCCCGCATTCAAGCTGTCCAGCTGCGGCGACTGTGCAATCCGCGCCGTATGAAACCGCGACAGCACCGATTGCGGCAACCCCTCGCCTTCCGTACCGATGACCAGCGCCATTCGTTCGGATCGAGGAATATCGCGTATTTCCGTCTCGCCATTCGGAGACAGGCTCCAGATCGCAAAACCGGCCTCCGAAAGCCGCTCCAGCATTTCCACCGCCCCGCCGCCGCGATGATAGGGAACCGACAGCACCGACCCCACGGAAACGCGCAGCGCCTTGCGATAGAGCGGATCGCAGCAGGTCTCGTCCAGCAGCACCGCATCGGCATAAAAGGCCGCCGCATTGCGAAACATCGCACCGAGATTATCGTGGTTGGAAATGCCGCAGCCGACAAGCACCAGAGACGACGTCGGAAGTGCTGCCGTCATCTCTTCCAGCCCATCATCGCGCACCCGTCGACCGAGCGCCAGAATGCCGCGATGCAGGTGGAAACCGACGATACCATCCAGTACCGGCGCTTCAGCCACATAAACGGGCACATCGTCAGGGAAATCGGCAAGAATATCCGCAACACCGGCAAGCCGGTTCTTGAGGATGAGAATGCTCTCCGCCGCAAAGGCACCACCCGCTTTGTGAGCGGCGGCCAGCATGCGCAGCACCACCGTGCCTTCGGCAATAAAGCGACCCTGCCGGCCGGTGAGATCACGCTCGCGAATATCGCGAAAGGCGGCGATGCGCGGATCGGCCGGGTCGGCGATTGAGATCAGCGCCCGCCCATCCAAGAGGTTGTTGACCTCACTGGCCATCAACAGTCACATCGGCTAGGAAACGGCCGGTCGCGACGTTGAAGACCAGGGCCTTGCGCGTGCCGTTGGCCAGCCGGCCATAAAACAGCATGTCGCCGCCGGAATAGCTGACATTATCGATCGCAAAGCCCTGCGGCAGGCTGGCGGTCACGGCCACCGGGCCATTGCCGGTGGGAACCGCGAGGTTCGGCGCTTCCGCCTGCGTCTGAACGGTCTTCGACGGCCCCATCGCCTTGTAGACAACCGCACCGAAGACAGCCATAAGGCTGATAAACATCACGGAGCCCGACACGATCTGCAAACGGATCATCTTGCGGCGAACTTTTTCCATGGCCGGATCAAGCGGCTTGTCTTCCTGTTCGTCTTGCTCGATCTGCGTCATCGGGTTCCCTGAAATGCTGATGGATCGGAAAAATAAGAATGAACGACCCCTTTAAACAAGGCGGAGACGCAAGGAAAGTCCTGATTGCCGGGGAAGACGCCGAAGGCCGCCTCGATTCCTGGCTGGCAAGCGAAGTGGGCAGCGACTTCTCCCGCAGCCGCCTGAAGGCGCTGATCGAGCAGGGTGCCGTTTCCATCAATGGCAAGCCGGTGACCGAGCCCAAAAAGAAAGTGCATCCCGGCGACCGTATCGAGATCGTCATGCCAGAACCGGAAGACCCGGAACCCAAGGGCGAGGATATCCCCCTCGATGTGGAATATGAGGATGAAGACCTGATCGTGCTGGTCAAGCCCGCCGGGCTCGTCGTGCACCCAGGCGCCGGCAACTGGACTGGAACGCTGGTCAACGCCCTCATTCATCATTGCGGCGACAGCCTCTCCGGTATTGGCGGCGTCAAGCGCCCCGGCATCGTGCACCGGCTGGACAAGGAAACATCAGGCGTCATGGTCGTTGCGAAGAACGACAATTCCCACCGGCATCTGGCCGCACAATTTGCCGACCATGGCCGCACCGGCCCACTGGAACGCGCCTATAAGGCCGTCGTCTGGGGCCGCCCGCGCACGCTTCGTGGCACCATCGACGCCGCCCTTGGCCGTGGTGCCGACCGCACCAAACGCGCCGTCAAGAACGAGGATTCGTTCGATGCCCGTGAAGCGATCACTCATTATGAGGTGATGGAACGCTTCCATGAGCGCCCGGACGCCTCCTGCCTCGCTTCCATGGTCGAGTGCCGTCTGGAAACCGGCCGCACCCACCAGATCCGCGTGCATATGGCCCATATCGGCCATCCGCTGATCGGCGATCCCGAATATGGCGCGGCCTTCCGCACCAAGGCGAACCTTCTCGAAGAACCGGCGAGAAGCACCGTCAACCGCTTCCCGCGCCAGGCGCTGCATGCCTATCTTCTGGCCTTCGAACACCCCCGCACCGGCGAGGTGATGGAGTTCGAAACCGACATGCCTGAAGACATGGAAGAGTTGCTGACTGCCTTGCGCAGCTGAAAACCCGCCTGGCGCAGACAAAAAAACTGCGCCAGGCATTTTGCCGGAAGCCTCGGATAATAAAAAAAGATTAGCGGATAGCGATATTACGCAGTCGGTCCTTTTTATAGACCGCCCCAATTTCGCTTCATTCGTCGCACCTCCTCGGCCCCGCCGAAGCTTGAAATCACCGCTGAAAAACCGCGGCCACACAAGAGCCTGGCGAGAAAAGACACCGCAGGAAACGCTGTTCGTTCAAGTCGCCCCCGAACGAAACCGGCATGATGACGGGATTTATCGCTGATGAATATCGAAGACCGCCGGTTTATATTCCAGGATCTGCGCAGCGTCGAAGGTTATATCGACCCGCCCGACGCGCTTGTCTTCAAGGCCTTGTTGCAGGCGCAGACGAAAGATGGCCTCAACGGCGGCATGGCTGAAATAGGCATCTATTATGGCCGCTCCTATTTCCTGCTGCGCAAATTCGCCCGGAGCGAGGAGAAGGTGCTGGGCATTGACCTGTTCGATCTCGACCCGCCGCAAGACGGCAGCCTCGACCAATATGAGCGGCTGATGGAGAATGGTCGTCGGCTCGGGTTTTCAATGGATGCGGACCTTATCATCAAGGGCGACAGCACGCGGTTATCGCCTGCCGACATCACCGCGAAGATCGGACCGGTGCGCTTCTTCAGCATCGATGGCGGCCACCATCTTCACCATGTACTGGCCGATGCGAAACTGGCGATGGAGGTGATCGCGCCCCACGGCGTCATCGTTTTCGACGATACCTTTAATCCCGCCTGGCCAGAGGTGACGGTGGGTGTCGCGGATTTCCTGCGCACCCATGGCCACAGCCTCGTCTGTTTCGCAATGACCAAATACAAGACCTATGTCTGCCGCCGGGAATTTCACGCGACCTATGCCGGCGCGATTGCCGAAGATACCGATCTGCAGGCGCTTGCCCATGTTGAGACGCAGTTCCTCGGCGCGAGGGTGGTGCGCCTGCACAATCCGATGCGCCGGCGGGTGATGTATGAGCTGATGGTACGCTCCGGCCTTGGCGGTTTTTCGGAACGAATCTACCGTTCGAAAGTTAAACAGGTCAAAGAAGGTGTCGCCTCGACATAACGCATGTGTGAACGCAGCGTTCGCTTGAAACGCGGGGCGCGCGTACATATCTTTCACATGGGTTCGTGCGGGGTCGGTAGCGACCCGCAGCTTACGGTGTGCCTCCGGCGGGTCATTCGCCGATCAAAGAGGGTGCCGTTCCAGACCATAGATAAGGGGGTGCTTTATGGCCCGCAATAGTTTGCCTACGATTACAGCCGGCGAAGCCGGTCTCAATAGATATCTCGACGAAATCCGCAAATTCCCGATGCTGGAGCCGCAGGAAGAGTACATGCTTGGCAAGCGTTATGCCGAGCATGGCGACCGCGACGCCGCCCACAAGCTCGTCACCAGTCACTTGCGTCTCGTCGCCAAGATCGCCATGGGTTACCGTGGTTACGGCCTGCCTATCGGCGAAGTCGTCTCCGAGGGCAATGTCGGCCTGATGCAGGCGGTGAAGAAATTCGATCCGGAACGCGGTTTCCGTCTGGCCACCTATGCCATGTGGTGGATCAAGGCCTCGATCCAGGAATATATCCTGCGCTCGTGGTCGCTGGTGAAGATGGGTACCACCGCCAACCAGAAGCGTCTGTTCTTCAACCTGCGCCGTCTGAAGGGCCGCATCCAGGCGATCGACGATGGCGATCTGAAGCCGGAGCACGTCAAGGAAATCGCGACGAAGCTGCAGGTGTCGGAAGAAGAAGTCATCTCGATGAACCGCCGCCTGCATGGCGACGCATCGCTGAATGCGCCGATCAAGGCCTCCGAAGGCGAGTCCGGCCAATGGCAGGACTGGCTGGTAGACGACCATGACAGCCAGGAAGCCGTGCTGATCGAACAGGACGAGCTGGAAACCCGTCGCCGCATGCTTGCGAAAGCCATGGGCGTGCTGAACGAGCGCGAACGCCGCATCTTCGAGGCCCGGCGCCTTGCAGAAGACCCGGTGACGCTGGAAGAACTCTCCTCAGAGTTCGACATCAGCCGCGAACGCGTCCGCCAGATCGAGGTTCGCGCCTTCGAGAAGGTCCAGGAAGCGGTGCAGAAAGAAGCGCTGGAAGCAGCGCGCGCCCTGCGCGTGGTGGATGCGTAAGACAGTGCGCTCATGACGCCAACGCGCTGACCATGAATCATCCTCGGCCTTCAGCCGGGGATTTTTTGTATGTGAAAAGCGGACAACCGGAAATGGTCTGCCTCTGAGACCGACGATAGTGCTGCAGGAAAAGCGGTAGGGAAAATATCCGCGCTTCGGAGTATGCCGCTTACCCCCCTCTGCCCTGCCGGGCATCTCCCCCACAAGTAGGGAGATCGATATGCCGCGAGGTCTCGACCAACTTAACGGTCGAGGATGAAGCGGCGGTAGCGCGTCTTGCCGATCTCCCCACCTGTGGGGGAGATGCCCGGCAGGGCAGAGGGGGGTGAGCCGCACCCACCGACATCCCCCACAACCCGTCACCCGACACAGCAAAGACACCGCCGCAGCCATTCCATAAGCACGTCGCCGGTTGCCATGTAACGAAAAGGGCGGCCTGAGCCGCCCTTAAATCATCACTGCCCGGTCGCCGGCGACGCCGCGGCCCATTCGCTGAGCGCCTTGTCGAAGGCGGCGATGCCGTCATTGCCCTTTTGCAGGGTCAGCAGCGCACGGCGGCCGTTGCGGTAGGACACCGGAATGTCGATCCAGTTGCGGCTCTTCAGAAGCTCCAGATTGGTCTTCATCGCATCCGGGAAGTCGTTGAGCGCGATCATGTGGAAATCGTCGGTGATCTTGGCCGGAACCGCGATCAACGCATTGCCACGATCCTGCTCGGTGCTCTTCATCGCGATGCGCTGGACGCTGTCGATCGCGCCGCCTTCAAAGCCGGGCGACACCGAGAAGACGATCTCGATCAGATGGCTTGCCGGCAGCGACGGATCGGTGTTGCGCTTGAAGGTGATCAGCGCACTGAGGCCACGGCCGGGAACGGTGATCTGACCCTGCACGGTGGGCGAAGGTTTGCCTTCCGCGTCATTTTCCTGCTGCAGCGACCAGGACACGCTGCCCTGAATGGCGGTCGGCACCGTCTGGCCCAGCACTTCCTCATAGAGGAACATGCGGTCGCCGCTGGCGGCAACGGCGGGCTGCTGTGCCGGCGGCGTGCCGGCCGGCGTTCCCGCAGGTGCGCCCGTATTATTGGCCGGAGCTTCACCCGCAGGGGGCGGCGCGACGTTCTGCTCATAGACAGACTGGCCTTCGGCCGTCACCGGCTGGCCGTTCGCACCGGCGGCGGGTCCTTCGTCGCGTTCGGTACCATCGGCCATCAGCCGCTGCGTGAACTTGGTGCCGGTCACGGAGCCGTCGTCGCCATGTGGCTGGGTCTGGTGATTGTTCGGCGTCGCTGCCTGCTGCTGGCCAGTGGCGGCAGGCGGCTGCTGACTTGCTGGCGGGGTTGTCGAAGGCTGAGTCTGCGCCGTGTCGGTGGGCGTCGTCTGGCCATTACCGCCATTCTGTGCGGAACTGACCAGCCCGCCGACCATGTCGTTCAGCGCATCGCGGTTCATCCACACGGCATAACCGCCGCCGGCAAGCAGCGCCACGCCGACAAGGGCGAGCACGACCGACGCATAGTTCCGGCGCGGCTTCTTCTTGACCATATAAGCGGGCGTCGCCGCCGCGGCGGCCGGACCGGGCGCATCACCGGAAGCCTGCCGGTTGGACGGGGATGCCCCGTCATAACCGATCAGCTCGTCCAGATCATCCCAGGGCGTGCGTTCCTTATTGTCCCTGGCGCCCGCCGGCTCGCCAAAGAGATCATTATCCGCGCGCGGCAGCGCCGGCGCGTCCTTGGCGGGAACGGAAATATCCGCATCCTGGAAATAGGACGAGAAATCCTCGACCACGGCTGCCTTCTTCGGCGCCTGTTCTTCAACCTGGTGATGCTCGTCGAAATCGTGCCGGCCGCCAAAGGCGGGCGCATGCTCCACGGCGGCAGGGCCCAGATGGTCGTCCGTTTCGCGCCTGTCTGGCTCGAAACTTACCTCTGGCTCCTGATAGTGCTGCGCAGCGTAGCCGGCAACGAGCGGAGGTTCGCCGCTCTCGTCGCCAATATCCTCATAGGCTTGTCCGGCCGGACGTGCATCGTCGGCCTGCGCTTGCTCGAGCTTGCGCCAGTCATCCTCATCCACCGGCTGCGCCCAATGGGAGGGAACGGAATCATCGGCAGCACCGGGTGCCATCTCTGGCGCCGCATGGTCTTCCTGCGGCTGGTGAGCCGGCTCTTCTTCCGTGCGGGTAAAATAGGTGCCGACGTCTTCGTGGGAAGCGGTCACCCGGGCCGGTGGGGCATGCGCCGGTTCCGGCGCATCATAAAGCTCTTCCGGCTCATGCGTCCCATGATGCCGCTCCTCTTCGGAAGCGTGGGCATCATGGCGGGGTTCGTCGTGATGGGTGGGCTCTTCGTAAACCGGCTCCGGCTCAGCCGGCGCGGGTTCTTCATAAACCGGCTCATAGCGGGCCTCTTCATGATGAACGGGCTGTTCCGGTTCGGCTTCGTGAGCGATTGCAGCGGGATGCGCCGCCGCTTCATCGACGGCATCCTGAGGTTCATAGGATGCCGCCGTCTCTTCGGCCACCGGGGAGAACGCATCATCCTCCTCCAGCGCCGGAAGCGCCTCGGCATATTCGCTGTCCACCTCGGC
>JAEXMK010000122.1 GCA_023444445.1 Pseudomonadota bacterium
GGGTTGTGGATCCTCGGGTCAAGCCCGAGGATGACGGAAGAGAGGTTCCAAAACCTTTGCCAGAGGTCCTAAGGCCGCGCGCCTCCGCAGCACCATTCGGTCCGCCGTTGACGGTGGGCAGTTTACACCGCCCGCGCCCGCTTCACCTCCGCTTGCGTCCACTCCGGCAACCAGTCGCGATGGGCGACCAGAAGGTCATCCACCAGCGACCAGATCTGGTCGAGATCCAGTTCCGCCGCCGTGTGCGGGTCCATCATCGCCGCATGGAAGATATGCTCGCGGTTTTCGCTCATCAGCGCCCGCACCGTCAGTTCCTGCACATTGATGTTGGTGCGCATCAAAGCGGTGAGCTGCGGTGGCAACTCACCGACGAACGTGGGCTGCACGCCATTATGGTCGACAAGGCACGGCACTTCCGCCGCGCAATCTCTTGGCAGCGAGGTGATGCAGCCATTGTTGCGCTGGTTGCCATAGATGACGGAGGGTTCGCCGGTCCAGACCGAATTGATGATGGAGGAGGCATATTCCTTTGATGGTTTGACCTCGATCTTGTCAGCCGAACGATAGGCCGCCGCCTGCCCCTTCCAGCGCTCGATCTGTTCGATGCAGCGCTTGGGATATTCATCGAGCGGGATGCCGAATTTCTCGATCAGGTCTTCGCGGCCTTCCTTGATGAAATAGGGCGTATATTCGGCGAAATGCTCGGAACTTTCGGTGACGAAATAACCGAGCCGCGTCAGCATCTCGTAACGCACCTTGTTGGGGCAGCGCGGGTTCCAGCCGGGTTTTGGCGCGCGGCCTTCGCGGTAGCCGCGCAGGAGATCGGGATAAAGGTCCCTGTAGCTGCCGTCGGGCTGGCGATGTTCGAATTCCAGGAAAAACGCCATGTGGTTGATGCCGGCCGAACGATAACGGATTTCCTCATAGGGAATATCGAGATCATGGGCGAGTTCCATCGCCGTGCCCTGCACGGAATGGCAAAGGCCGACCTGGCGGATCGTCGGGTATTTTTCCGCAATCGCCCAGGTGTTGATCGCCATGGGGTTCACATATTGCAGCATGATGGCGTTGGGGCAGACGGCAAGGATGTCCTCGCAGATCTTCCACAGATGCGGCACGGTGCGCAAACCGCGCATGATGCCGCCGACACCCAGCGTATCGGCAATCGTCTGGCGCAGGCCGTATTTGCGCGGCACCTCGAAGTCGGTGACCGTGCAGGGCTCATAACCGCCGATCTGGAAGGCGACGACGACGAAATCCGCACCGGCAAGCGCCTTTTTCTGGTCGGTATAGGTCTCGGCTTTCGCCTTTACCCCCAGTGTCGAAATCAGCTTGTTGACGACGATGGCGCTTTCTTCCAGCCTTTCGCGATTGATGTCCATCAACGCAATCGTGGCGCCGGAAAGGGCCGGACGCTGCAGCACGTCGCCGATGATGTTCTTCATGAACACCGTGGAGCCTGCGCCGATAAATGTGATCTTGGGATCTCTTGCCATGTCTACCTCCGGCATTGGGAATTCAAGCGATTTCGAAGGCGGCCCGTACAAGCCGCTGAGTATATTCGGTTTTCGGATTGGTCAGCACGTCCTCGACAGGGCCTTCCTCGACGATCCTGCCGCCTTGCATGACGATGACGCGGTGGCAAAGGGCGCGGACCACTTTCAGGTCGTGAGAGATGAACAGATAGCTCAGGCCCCGCTCATCCTGCAGCTTGCGCAGGAGATCGATGATCTGCGCCTGCACGGAAAGATCGAGCGCCGAAGTCGGCTCGTCGAGCAGGATGAATTCCGGCTCCAGCGCCACGGCGCGGGCAATGGCGATACGCTGGCGCTGGCCGCCGGAAAATTCGTGCGGGAACCGTGAGAGGATGTTTCCGGGCATGCCCGCCGCTTCCAGTGCATCACGCACTCGATCCAGCCTTTCGGCTTTTGTTTTGCCGAGACCGTTGATGATCAGGCCTTCCTCGATGATCTGGCCGATGGTCATGCGGGGATTGAGCGAGGCGAAAGGGTCCTGAAAGACGATCTGCATACGCGAACGCAAAGGCCGCATTTCCGCGCGGGAGCGGCCGTCGACCCTCTCGCCATCAAAGACCACCTCGCCACCCACAGGCTCGTTCAGCCGCAGCAGCGATTGACCGAAGGTGGTCTTGCCGGAGCCGGATTCACCCACGAGCCCCAGCGTCTCGTGCCGCCTGAGGCTCAGGCCCAGACTATCGACGGCGATCAGTTCCTTCAATTCCGGTTTGAACAGGCCGCCATATCGCATCATGAAAGAAACGCGCACGCCACTCGCCGTCAGCAACACGCCGGAATTTTCCGGCAGCGGCTTTGCCGTTCCGTGCGGTTCGGAAGCCAGCAGCTTCTTCGTATAGGGATGCTGCGGGCCGGCGAAGAGCTTCTCCGTGGTGTTGTGCTCACGCATCTCGCCATGCTGCATGACATAGACGTAATCGGAAAACTGATTCACGATCGTCAGATCGTGGGTGATGAGAACCACGGCCATGCCGCGCTTTTTCTGCAGGTCGCGGATGAGGTTGAGAATCTGTGCCTGCACCGTCACATCAAGTGCTGTGGTGGGCTCATCGGCAATCAGCACGTCCGGATCGTTGGAGAGCGCCATGGCGATCATCACACGTTGGCGCTGGCCGCCGGAAAGCTGATGCGGATATTGTTTGAGCCGCGCTTCCGGTTCCGGTATCTGCACCTGCCGCAGCAAGTCGAGCGCCCTCGCCTCGGCTTGTTTCCGGTTCAGTTTCGAATGAACACGGATCGCCTCGACGATCTGGCTGCCGATCGTATAGATCGGGTTCAGCGAACTCATCGGCTCCTGAAAGATCATCGAGATGCGGTTGCCACGCAGTGCCCGGCGTTGGCGCGACGAGAATTTCAGGATGTCGTCGCCATTAAAGCGGACGACTGCCGATTTCGCGATTGTTGCACGCTTGGTCAGCAGACCCATGACGGTGCGGGCCGTCACCGATTTTCCCGAACCGGATTCACCGACGATGGCGATGGTCTCCCCCCGGTAAAGCTGGAAGGAAATGTCCTTCACCGCCTCCACCGTTCCGTGTTCCACCTTGAAGCTCACGGCAATGTTGCGGGCATCGATGATGGCATTATCCTGACGGTCATCAGCATCAAAGCGGATCGCGGGGGCGTATGTGTTGTTCTGGCTAGCTACCATTTTACGCTCCTCTCAATAGGGGTCGACGGCATCGCGCAGGCCATCGCCCAGCGCGTTGAAGGCAAAGACGGTGACCAGCACAAAACCGACCGGCGCGAGAATCCAGGGATAGGAACCGATGACGGAATAGGTCGCGGTATCCTGCAGCATCAGTCCCCAGGAAATCAGCGGCGGTTTCACCGCAAAGCCGAGGAAGCCGAGGAAGGATTCGAGCAGCACGACACTTGGAATATGCAGGGTGACGGCGACGATCACATGGCTCATCACATTCGGCAGTATATGCTGGAAGATGATGCGCCGGTCGGTGGCGCCGACAGCAATCGCCGCGCGCACATAATCGATACGCGCCAAGGCCAGCGTCTTGCCCCGCACCTCCCGTGACATCTGCGCCCAGCCAAGCGCCGACATGACGCCAACCACGAAGACAAGAAAGACGGTGGTTGGCGCGGTGACAGGAATGAGCGAGGTCAGCGCGAGATAAAGCGGCAATTGCGGGAAAGCCAGAACCACTTCAACGAAACGCTGCACCCAAGCATCCAGCGGCCCGCCGAAATAACCCGAAATCAGGCCGACACTGGTGCCGATAACAGTGACGATGCTGACGACGCTGAGCGCGATGGCAAGCGAGATACGCGAACCGTAGATGGCGCGTGACAGCACGTCGCGTCCGAACTTGTCGGTTCCGAGAAAATGCACCGGTTGGCCATCCGTCGAGCCGAAGAAGTGGCGGCTCATGGGGATGAGACCCAAAAGCCTGTACTCAGCACCTTTGACGAAGAAGCCAAGATAGACGGGATTGTCATAGTCCGGCCCGACGATGGGCTGGAAGGTGACCGGATCAAGCTCTTCCGTTTCGGCAGTCGCATAAACGCGGGGGAAAGGACTGAAATTGCCGTCCTTGTCCGAAAAACGAACCACCTGCGGCGGCGAGAAGCTGGCATTGGTTTCGAGCGGGTTCATCGGCGCGAAGAAATCCGCGAAAATGGCGATCAGGATGAGCATAACCACCAGCACCAGCCCGACCATGCCGGTGAAGGAGCGCCGAAGACGCCGCCATACCAGTGCGAGATAGGTCTCGTTGCCATGGGCGGAGCGGTCGGGTTTTGCCGCGGCGGTGGTTTCGGTTTTCATGTCGTCAAACGCCATCATCTCAGGCCCTCCCGAATTCGCGAACGCGTGGGTCGAGCATGGCGAGCAGCATGTCGGCGATGATGTTGCCGACGATCAGCGTTGCGGCCAGCACCATCATGAAGGTCGCGGTGACATAGACATCCCCCACCGCCATGGAGCCGACGATGGCGGGACCGACGGTCGGCAGCGCGAAGATGATGGCGGTCTCGATCTCGCCGCTCAGCATATAGGGCAGCACCACGCCCTGATACATGACCAGCGGGTGCACGGCATTCGGCACCGCATGGCGCATGATGACGGCGCCTTCGGATAGGCCCTTGGCGCGCGCCGTTTCGACATATTGCGCATTCAGCGTATCGAGCAGATTGCCGCGCATCACCCGCATGTTGTAGGCCAGCCCGCCGAAGACGGCGATGGCGACCACCGGCCAGACATGGCTGACGAGATCGACGAATTTGCCCCACGACCACGGCGCGCCGCCATATTGCGGCGAGAAGAAGCTGCCGATCTCGGACACATCGAAATGAAACACCATGAGATAGACGAGGATCAGCGCCATCAGGAAGCGCGGGATGGTCATGCCGAGGAAGGCGATGGTGGAGAGCAGATTGTCGACCCAGGAATATTGCCTGGTCGCCGCCCAGATACCGGAAGCGATGCCGAGAACGGACGCGAAGATGTGGCAGACCAGCGCCAGCGCAATGGTGCGCGGCAGGCGTTCGCCAACCACATCGGCGACCGGCTTGTTGTAATAGAAGCTGTAACCGAAATCGCCGCGGGTGATGATGCCGCCGATCCAGTTGAAATATTGCACCACAAGCGGCTTATCGAGGCCATGTTCGATACGATAGGCCTGCGCCTGCGCTTCCGCCTGCTCGAAGGACGCCCCGCCCTGGTTCATCAGCTGCGAGCGGATGTAATCGGCATAATCGCCGGGCGGCGCCTGAATGATGGCGAAGGTCACCACGCTCAGGATCAACAGCACCGGAATGGCGGATGCAACGCGTATCGTCAAAAATCTCAGCATCGAACGGTCTTCCTCGATTTGGATGGGCCGTGTGTTGCCGGCCGCGCTTCACGCGCGACCGGTACCGGGTGTGCTCCGGGAGGAGTTCTTCAAGTTTCGCATTATCCGGACTTAAAACCGCTACGCACTTTTACTGGAAATGCTTTAGTTGATCGGCCCGCCCTCGCCCGGCTTACCGGGCAGCTGCTCAGGGAAGAGTTCGTACTTGCCCTGCTTGTCGGCTGCGACCCACAGGCGTTCGCGGATGATGGAATCTTCGGCCCAGTTGAACATGAAGATCGGCGTACCCTGGGGCACGTTGGAGAACCGCTTGTTGATGATGAGCGCACCGGGATATTCCGTGAGGCCAATCGTATAGAGGTTCTGCGTATAGACCTTCTGATATTGCTTCATCAGCTCGGCCCGTTCGGCGTTGTCCTGCGAGGAGATGAACTTGCGCACGATGTCGGCCATGTCCTTCTCGAACGGCATCAGGTCGAGCTCCTTGCCTTCGGGGGCGCGGTGGTTCCAGCTGGTGCGCGGGCCCACGGGGGCAAGCTGCTCGGTATTCTGCACCACGGATGAGAGTTCGGTGGCATTGCGCCGCACCAGCCAGTCGAACTGCCCGCCATAATGGGCCGCATCACGCTGGTTGGAATCGAGGCTGTTGATGACGACGCGTAGGCCAAGTTTCGCCATCTGGCCAACAAGACCTTCCGCCAGACTCTTGTCCGTCGCATAGCCATTATTGACGAGAAGGGTAATTTCGACATTGCGGCCACCCAGCGTTTCCTTGGGGAAATTCAGGAAACCATCGCCATCGGTGTCTTTGAGGCCAATCGAGGCGAGCGCCGCCTTGGCGGCTTCGAGGTTGAACGGATAATAGACCGTCGAGGCGCGATCATAAAAGCTGGTGCCCGACGAAATGCCGCCCGGATAGATCGCCGTGAAAGGCCCTTTCACCAGCGAGTCACCGATCGCCTTGCGATCCAGCGCGGACGTAACGGCCTGACGGAACACCTCGTTGCGGTTCAGCTCACGGATTGCCTGCCCGCGCTCGTCCGGATTGCCCCAGCCATTGGCGGAGAAATTCATCTGCAGATTATAACCGATGAGGCGCGGCCCAAAGGCAAGGCGGGCCGGCGCGTTGGGATCGGCCGCACGTTTAAGCGAGGCGACGAAATTCTCCGGCTGCTCAAGATTGGAGAAATCTCCCGATCCGGCCACGGCCTGCACATCGCGGTCCGCCCAGGTGGAAAGCTTGTAGTGGACTTCGTTGAGATAGGGCAGCTGCTGGCCCTTTTCATCCACCTTCCAGTAATAGGGGTTGCGCCTGAGCACGATGAGATCATCCGGCCGATATGACACCGGCACCCATGCGCCCATAACCGGCATGTTCATATATTCCGGCGGGAACGCATTCTTGAACTGATTATAGGTGTTCTTGGAATATTTCGGATGCTGGGGTTTCAGAATATGCGACGGCCCGGGGCAGAAGTTCGGATAGGCCATGGTGTAGAGATATTGCTTGGGAAAGGCCGCCTTGAACGTCCATTCGACGGTATAGTCATCGATCTTCCTGAGCGTCGTTCCCTCACCGAAAGCCTCAGGCGAGGCGCCGCCGCCAAGCGGAGACACATTGGGATCGATGACCGCATCCTCCCAGTAGAACATCACGTCGTCGGCGTTGAAGGCTTCGCCATCCGACCATTTCGCGCCCTTGACGAGATGCATCGTCAGCTTGTGACCGTCTTGCGACCATTCCCAGCTTTTCGCCAGATTGGGCAGCGGCTCGGTGTCCTTGGCGTCCACCTGGAAAAGCGGCGCGGTGCGCGTCAGGCATTCGGAGAGGGCGATATCAATGCCGCCCCAGCCCTGGCTCTGGCCGGCAATGTAGTTCCAGCCCTCCGGCCTGCCGCCGACGACATGGCGCATCGTGTCACCGTAGACGCCCATACCGTCGGGCATGTTGCCGGTTTTGTAGACCAGCGGCTCTTCGGGCAGGCGCTCTTTCAGTGGCGGCAGCTTGCCGGTCTTTTCGAATTTCTCGGCAACCCAGTTCGGCTCGCTGTAATCAGGCAGCGCCTTGAATTCGAGGATCGAGTCGCGCGCCACATAATTGATCTTGCCTTCGGCCGGAAATTGCGGCGGCTCGGGCGGTGTGGTGGTCTCGAAGGCATTCGCATTGAGTGCGATCATCGAAACACCGAGACCCAGTGCCGAAATGATGCCGATCCTGCGTTGAAGTAACATCGTCATTCCTCCCAAATGGCAGCTCTTCGAGCGCCCACCCTCTGTGATTGTCATGGCCGAGGCGGCGAACTCCCTTTCGCCGCCGGCCTGTTTCCATGCTTTTTCCTCAGACAGCCTTCTTCAGTGCCGATTTTTCGGCCCGCAACTCTTCGATGGAACGCACATTGCGACGTGCAGCACCCGCCCAGTCACGCGTCTTGACGGTTGATTTCGCCAGCCGCTCCTTCGCTGCCGGAACCTCATCGGCATATTGTGGCAGCCAACGCGCCTGCGCGACGACCATCTCGTCCACCATCTGCCAGACCTCCTCCGGCGTTGCGACAGCGCCGACAAGCGGATCATGCAGCACGGCGAGCTTCAAAAGATCGATATCGCCGCTCACCGCCGCATGGACCGACATGCGCTGGACGTTGATGGAGGCCATGCAGGTGGCAGCACAGGCTTCCGGCAGCGTGATGCCCGACACCATGTTGATGCCGAAACGGTCGACGAAGCCGGGCGATTCAATGATGGCGTCGGCCGGCAGGTTGCTGATGACGCCATTGTTC
This sequence comes from Pseudomonadota bacterium, assembly GCA_023444445.1. GTDB lineage: Bacteria > Pseudomonadota > Alphaproteobacteria > Rhizobiales > Rhizobiaceae > Agrobacterium. The sequence continues at coordinate 8,125 of JAEXMK010000122.1, forward strand.
TTGACGTTGAAATGGCCGCGATAGACGCGTCCCGTCTCCAGCGCCTCGAGAATATGGCTTGCGTGTTCGTTAGAGCGCTTGGCCGGATCGATCGGCTTTGCCGCCGACGCCAGGAACTGCGGGAATTCCGTTTCGAACCAGTTGCGTGTTTCGGTGGAGTGGCGCAGATAACCGCCGGTTTCGCCGTGGATCCAGTCGGACATGTCAATCCAGCGGGCGATTTCATCCGGCCGCTTGCGATACCACGGCAGATATTCGGAGAGATGGCCGTTGCTTTCGGTCGAATAGACACCGAAACGCTTCAGCACATCGATGCGCAGCTTCTCCTGCTGCGAAAAGACCGGATGCGCCTCGAAAGCCGCAACCAGCTCTTCCTTGCCGATCTTGCGACCGTTGAGCCTCAGATCGATGAACCATGTCTGGTGATTGATGCCGGAGCAGATGTAATAGAGTTCATCAGGGGATTTCGCACCGAGAATCTCAGCAATCTGTTCCGCACCGTGCTGGACGCCGTGGCAGAGGCCAACCGTATCCACTTTGCCATATTCGATGGCCGCCCAGGTGTTCATGGCCATGGGGTTGGCATAGTTCAGGAATTTTGCACCGGGTGCCGCAACTTCGCGGATATCTTTGCAGAAATCGAGAATGACCGGAATGTTGCGCTGGCCATAAAGAATGCCACCGGCGCAGATCGTGTCACCCACACATTGGTCGATGCCGTATTTCAGCGGAATGCGGATATCATCGGCATAAGCCTCCAACCCCCCGACCCGCACGCAACTGATGATGTATTTCGCGCCCTCCAGCGCCCGGCGGCGGTCCGTATGGGCGGTCACCTTGACCGGAAAGCCATTGGCCTCAACGACCTTGTCGAGGATGGCCCTGATCATATCCAGATTGTGCTGGCTGATATCCGTCAGCGCCACTTCGATGTCGCGAAACTCCGGCACGCACAGGAGATCGGTGAACAGTTTTTTCGTGAAACCGACGCTGCCTGCGCCAATAATAGCGATTTTGAAACTCATAACGCCACCTCTGTTGCAAATCGAACGGGTGA
>JAEXMK010000153.1 GCA_023444445.1 Pseudomonadota bacterium
GTTACGCAACGATTGGTGTGCCAGTGCTATAAGAATAAGAACGGTGGAGCCGACGACCAGCGAGAAGACGCCGAGATCGAACAGCAGGGCGGATGCAGTCGGCATTTTGCCGATATAGGGTATTTCCGTATATTGGAAATAAGAGGTCAGGAACGGGTAGCCGAAATACCAGGAGCCGATACCCGTGGTGGCGGCCATCAAGAGACCAAAGCCCATCCAGCGTAGCGGCAGAATGCGGATGCGATCTTCCGCCCAGCGCGCCCCTCCGGCAAGATATTGCAGCAGGAAGGCAATCGCCATGGTGATGCCCGCTGCAAAACCGCCGCCGGGCATGTCATGGCCGCGCATGAACAGGAAGATGGAGAAGGTGATGATGACAGGGAACATCCACTGCATCACGATGGACGGCACGTAGAGATAGTCGCGCACCGTATCGCCCTTGCTGCGGTCGGGACGTTCGGCATCGAAGGCATTCTGCAACTGCTGCTGTTCCGGCACGCCAATGCTTTCATGGGCAGGACGGAAACGGCGAAGCAGCGCAAAGACGGTGAGCGCCACGATCGCCAGAACTGCAATTTCGCCAAAAGTATCGAAGCCGCGGAAATCGACCAGGATGACATTGACGACATTGGTGCCGCCGCCTTCTGTATAGGCGCGTTCCAGGAAATAGGTGGCGATCGCGTTCGGCACCGGCAAGGTCATCACGGCATAGGCAATAACCGACATGCCGATACCGCTGGCGGCGGCCAGCAGGAAATCCCGCGCGCGGCGAAGCTGCGCCGGCAACTCATCGCTGCTGTCGACCTTTTCAAAGCGTTTCGGCAGCCACCGGAGACCAAGCAGGATGAGAACCGTGGTGACGATTTCCACCAGCAACTGGGTGATGGCGAGATCCGGCGCGGAAAGCCACACGAAGGTGAGGCAGGTAACAAGCCCGGAAACGCCGAGCATGACGAGCGCAGCGAGGCGATGATATTTTGCCTGCCAGGCCGCACCCATGGCCGCAATCATGCCGATCAGCCAAAGAATGGCGAAGATCGGATCGAAGGTCGTGACGCGCGGCAGCGAGAGGGAGAATTCCGAAAGAAAGAGCGGCGAGAAACCGGCAAGAAGCGCCACGAGGATGAGAAGCCTCAGCTGCGGCTGCAGACGCCGCGTGCCGAGCGTGCTTTCCAGCCACCGCGCCCACTTCCAGGACACGGTGACGAGAATGCGCTCGAAGATGCGCTGGCCCCGCAAATGCCGGAAGACCGGCGGACCGTCATCGCAGCGTGAGAAGTACCCGCCAAGCAGGGCATAGATCGTCACGCCGCCGATCAGCGCCGCGATACTCATGATCAGCGGCAGGTTGAAGCCGTGCCAGATCGACAGGCTGTAAACCGGTGTCTGTGCGCCAAGAACGGAAAGCACGGCCGAATGCAGGAATGGACCGATCGAAAGGCTCGGGACGATGCCGACGATGAGGCAGGCGAAAACCAGGAACTCGATGGGGAAACGCATCCAGCGCGGCGGCTCGTGCGGATTGGGGTTCGGCAGATCGACCGGCTTGGGCCCGAAGAAGACAGTGTGGATGAAACGTAGCGAATAGGCGACGGCGAATGCGCCTGATAACGTTGCGACATAGGGCAGGGCCCGGTCGAGCAGCGAATCCGCATGGGTTTCGACGGCTTCGGCAAAGAACATTTCCTTGGAAAGGAAGCCGTTGAACAGCGGCACGCCGGCCATCGCCGCGCTCGCCGCCATGGCGAGTGTCGCGGTTGCGGGCATATAGGTGTAAAGCCCGCTTAAGCGCCGCATGTCGCGCGTGCCGGTTTCGTGGTCGATGATGCCGGCCGCCATGAAAAGCGAGGCCTTGAAGGTGGCATGGTTGACCATGTGGAAGATGGCCGCAACCGCCGCCAGCGGGCTGCCGAGGCTGAGCAGCGTGGTGATGAGGCCGAGATGGCTGATCGTCGAATAGGCCAGAAGCCCCTTCAAGTCCTGCTGGAACATGGCGAAATAGGCGCCGAGCAGCAGGGTGATGATGCCCGCCACGCCAACCAGCCAGAACCACTCCGGTGTCCCTGCGAGCACCGGCCAGAACCGTGCGAGCAGGAAAACACCTGCTTTCACCATGGTAGCGGAATGCAGATAGGCGGAAACAGGGGTGGGTGCCGCCATGGCATTGGGCAGCCAGAAATGGAACGGGAACTGTGCGCTTTTCGTCAGCGCGCCGCCGAGAATGAGGATGAGTGCCGGCAGATAGAGCGAATGGGCGCGAATTGCGGCACCAGCCTCGATAATCTTGTCGAGGTCATAGCTTCCCGCCATATGGCCAAGGATCAGAAGTCCGGCCAAAAGGCTGAAGCCGCCGATGCCGGTCACAGTCAGTGCCATGCGGGCGCCGTCGCGCGCGCCGGCATTCTGGTGCCAATAGCCGATCAGCAGGAACGAGAAGATGCTGGTCATTTCCCAGAAGATCGACAGCAGGATGACGTTACCGGACATGACCACGCCGAGCATCGAGCCCATGAAGGCGAGAAAGAAGGCGAAAAACCGCGGGATTGGATCTTCGGCTGACATGTAATAGCGGGCGTAGAGCACCACTAGCAGGCCGATGCCGGTGATGAGCATCGCAAAGATCCAGGCAAACCCGTCCAGCCGCAGGGTAAAATTCAAGCCCAGCTGGGGCAGCCATTCCACATCATATTTCAGCACGCCGCCGCCGCTGATCGTCGTATAAAGAAGAATACTGCTGGTGAGACCGAAAAGGGCGACTGCGCCTGCAACCGCGGCGGGACCGGCGGCCGCACCGTCGCGCGGCATGAAGGCCGTGAGGAGAGCGCCCACGAACGGCAATGCGACAATAAATGGGAGAAGGTTTGCAAGGGTCATATGCGGCGGCGGTTTTCTCTCTGGAATGGGAGCCTACGGCGGGTTTCCGACGACTCCGATCCCTCAAGGTTCGTCATGAACCCAATGATGATGACCGCCGGACTGACTAATACATAATATGCGGAGGCGCGCGCGGAACCACGTTGGCAAAGTCTCGGAAAGCTTGTGGCACGATGGCAACAGCAACGAGCGAGGCCTTGGCATTGTCGGTGATGTTGGTGATCGGGGAGGGGACCTCCCCGTGCCGGAACCCGGGGCCAGCATTGTGGCTTCGGCACTCATAATCATTGCCGCCATCGCAATCCTTGTCGCCAAGGGAAAGCGAACGGCTGAGATCGACGGTCTGCAACCGCTCGAGGCGGTTGGCTTTGGAGAGCGCCTTGACGCCGGAAGGCGCCTGAAAGCCGATCATGACGAGCAGGCTCGCGACCACGAGACCGATGAGCACTTGCGGATGGCGCCTTGAACTGCGGCCTTTCTCCATCCGTGGCAAGTTGGCATCTCCTTCGTCGAAAAGGTCTCTTTAAAGCATCACCGCTGAGCGAATATCCTGTTGATTTGTTTTAGGGGAAGCCGCACGCGCTTGTCCAGCGCAGAGGCCGGAAAAACCGGCTGGAGCGTCCAATTCCTTTTCGTTTTTGCCCGTTTGCGGCAAAGTAAGGGCAGCAATGGCTAAAAGCTTTTACAAATTTTACCGTTTGACGCCGGTACTCATGTTTCTTAACTTTCAAGCAAGGAATTAACCATAAAGATTGATGGTATTTACACGGCGGATTGGGTTTCTCCCCTTCCAGGCATGACGCCGCACTGCCGTACCGGGCTCGATCCGGTATTTTCGTTTCTTGGTTCAAGAAGGTCAGGCAGGCGTCGATGCCGCATCGTCCGCGATGGGTATGTTCGTTCAAAAATCCCCTTAGGGTACTGGCATTCTGAACCTTGGCCAATTCGGCCGGGTTTACCGGCCGTCATGTTGTTGGGGACGTCGGTTGGGGCAGGACTTGCCATCAGATCAAGCGCGCAGATCGGCAGGCGGAAGCC
>JAEXMK010000034.1 GCA_023444445.1 Pseudomonadota bacterium
CTGGTGGCGGCTTGAGAAGCCGATCGGTGCGTCGCCGGTGCATGAGATTTGCGCGTACCAGCCTGGCGAAGGCGAGTGGGCTTGGCACGGTCTTCTGGTCAGCCTGCGCCAGTCGCAGCAGCAGGTAAGCGATCAGGGCGACAGCGATCTGGATGCGCACGGCATTTTCTGACGTGCCGAGGAAATGGCCGATCTTCAGCGTCTGCTTGACCCAGCGGAAGAACAGTTCGATCGCCCAACGGCGCTTGTAGAGATCGGCGATCTCGTGAGCCGGTGCATCGAGATCATTGGAGAATAGGCGCAACACCTTTCCCGTCTCGGTCCTGATGGTGATCTCGCGGACCGGATCGCTGAACGGATTTTTGCGGCTTTTGGCCTGGCGGGCTGGCAACAGGCCGATGCGGTCGGACAGGATGACACCGTCGCCGTCCACCGCCTGCTCATGGGTGACCGTCAGCGGCGTATGCGACTTGAACCGGGTGACGATCCGGCATCCGGCTTTGTCCAGCTTGGCCCACCAGCCGAAATCATAATAGCCAAGATCAAAGACATAGGTTGCGCCTGATGCGATCGGCATGGCCTTGGCAGCCGTGATGTCGTTGATATTGGCCGGCGTGACCGCCGCATAGATCGGTTGTTCGGCATCCGCATCGTAGACGATGTGGACCTTGACGCCGCAGGCTTGATGGGAAAACCGCGCCCACTGCGATCCGGCACCGGACAGGCGAACCCCTGTCGCGTCGATGAGGTAGGTTGCCTCGCCCACCGCCCGGCGCAGGCCGCGTCCCGCCATCGCCACCATCTGCGCAAACAGCCCGGCAAAGACAGGGCTCGGACGCAGACGATTGGCATCGGCAAGCGTCGAGCGCGACACCGGCTTTGCGCCGACATGATAGAGCCGTGCAGAGTGGCTCTCCAGGCCAAAGACGATCTCGCGCAGGCTCACCGAACCCGCCAACTGCCCATAAAGGAGGGCGACGAACTGGCTTTTGGTCGACAGCCGGCGGACATGCTTGTCAGCCCCGTGTTCATCCACAAGCCGCTCAAACGCCGCCCAGGGAATACGCTTCAAAAGATCATGAAAGACGCTATTCTTGTGCCGCACGGTGTTGCTCCCCTTTCGTGTCCGAGATCGTCGCCAAACGCTCGAATACGAGTAGAATCAACACCGTGCGCCATGTCCACCAAATTTAAACCGGACAGCAGTGGCCTTGCTCAGGAGATGACGGCGGACAAGCTCGATACCTTCTTCCAGTCGATGGTATTGCGGGTCATCACGCTCACCAATGCGCTTTTGCCGCAGATGAAGGAACAGGGCTTTGGCCGCATCCTGACCGTCGCCTCGTCAGGCGTGTTCGAACCGATCGCCAATCTGGCACTCTCCAACACGCTGCGCGGCGCGCTGGTCGGCTGGAGCAAGACGCTGTCCTCCGAAGTCGCCTCCTTCGGCATCACTTCCAACCTTCTCCTGCCCGGCCGCATTCACACCGACCGCATCGACGAGCTTGATGGCGCGAACGCCAAGCGTCTGGGGAAAAGCGTCGAGGAAATCCGCGAGGCTTCGGTCAAGAGCATTCCGGCCGGCCGGCTCGGTACGGTGGAAGAATTTGCCGCCGCCGGCGCTTTCCTTTGCTCTGTTCCCGCGAGTTACATTACCGGCACGATGCTGCGGGTAGATGGCGGCGCGGCGAAGTCGAACTAAGGGCCAACACACAAGGCCGATTATGGGACCGTTGCGTAAACGACGTAACGGTTCCGCCCGGTGTTCTTCGCCTCATAAAGCGCCGTATCGGCGTGGCGCAAAACGTCACTGGCGCTTTCGCCGGGATTTGCATAGGCAATACCGGCTGAACAGCTGTAGCGAAAATCGGGCATGTCGTGCAGAGGCGCGGCATCCGCCAGCGACGACAGAAGCTGCCGCATCAGACTTTCGGCGCTGTGCATCCTTGAACCGCTGAGAACCAGCAGGAACTCTTCCCCGCCAATGCGCCCCAGAAGATCGTCACGGCCGGCAGTGGAGGACAGGCGCGCGGCGAAGTCTTTCAGCACGAGATCGCCATATGCATGCCCGAAGCGGTCGTTCACGCTTTTGAAGTGATCGATATCCATGATGATGACGGCGAGCGCCTGCGCCTTGTTTGGACCAAGCAGGTGGTTGAGCGCATCCATCGCATAGCGGCGGTTTCCGAGCCCCGTCAGTTCGTCGCTCAAGGCGGATTTGAGCGCCCTGTCACGCTCCTGGCGCAGATCGCGCAACTCAACGCCAAGCTCTGAGACATCGGTAATGACGCATAGCATCCAGCCGCCCGGCAGCGTGGTTTCGGTCGTCAATATCCAGCGCCCGTCATTCAGGCTTGTCTCGATGGTGCGGAACGGTAACTTGCCGCGCCGTGTCTTTGCGGAACGCAGCCACAGTTCGAAATCTGACGTTTCGATGGTCGTGCCGGTGGCCTTAAGGTAGCCACTGCGCATCAACTGCGCCCAACTTGGAAATGAGTCCCGCTCCATACCGAGTGCGGCGCGGAAGGCACTATTGGCAAAACGCAACTCATCGCTGCCGTCAAACAGCCCATAGCCCTGCTGCGACGCTTCCAAGAGCGTCATGAGCTGGTTGATGAAAACGCCCATGTCGCCCCGAACGAGGCCGGCATGATCCGGCATGGCGTCGTCCAGGACGTATTGTCTGATCTCGTGGGGCATCAAATTTCCAGGACTACGAAACGACCGACGGCCAAATACAGTACATCCAGCAAGACATGCCACTATTAAATAAAATATTTATTTCGCATAATAAATTGCATCATTTCAGTAGCTGTTACTTTTATACGCTCCATTATGACCGAAAGCTCCCCAAGCTATTCCAGAGAACTATCATGTTCTTTGATGCGTCGATAATCCTCTGATCTACAATGCGACACCAAGGTTGCGGCAACTTTGCGCGGCGACCCGCCTTTGCAGAGACTGGAAAAAATACCGACGTCGCTTGCCATTCCGTCTGCCTTGTGCAATCAACCGCCCTCCTCTGACATCGGGGTGCCAAGAGCATCCCTTATCTTCACGCCGGGCAGCCCCAAGGGCCGGGCGGGTTTTCTATCGGCACAAGGATATGGCGATGACGCAAAAGCGGGCTCTCGGCCTCGATTTCGGCACGACCAACACGGTCATGGCTCTTTCCGACACGGGCGGCGCCAGCCACTCGATGCGTTTCACCAGCAGCGCGGGCACCGATGACAGCATGCGCACCGCGCTCTCCTTCATGAAGGATGCCGGCCTCGGTGCGGCCGCCCTGCATGTGGAAGCAGGCCATGCCGCCATCCGCCAATTCATCGACAATGCCGGTGACTGTCGTTTCCTGCAGTCGATCAAGACATTTGCGGCCTCACCGCTGTTTCAGGGCACGCTGATCTTCGCCAAGCGCCAGAGCTTCGAGGATCTGATGGAGGTGTTCTTGCGCAAGCTGAAGACCTATGCGGGCGATGAGTGGCCGGGAGACGTTTCAACTGTCATCGCCGGCCGGCCGGTGCGTTTCGCCGGCAGCAACCCGGACGAGACGCTCGCGCTTGCCCGTTACAACGAGGCGCTCACCCGGGCCGGCTTCCCGGAAATCCACTATGTCTACGAGCCCGTGGCGGCCGCCTATTATTTCGCGCAAAGCCTGAAGAAGGACGCGAATGTGCTGGTGGCGGATTTCGGCGGCGGCACGACGGACTATTCGCTGATCCGTTTCGAAACCCATGCCGGCAAGCTTTCCGCCACCCCCATCGGCCATTCCGGCGTCGGCGTCGCGGGCGATCATTTCGACTTCCGCATGATCGACAATCTGGTCTCGCCCGAGATCGGCAAGGGGAGCAAATTCAAGAGCTTCGACAAGGTACTGGACGTGCCCTCGGGCTATTACGTGAATTTCGGCCGCTGGAACCAGCTGTCGATCTTCAAGACCTCGAAGGAATTCACCGACCTCAAATCGCTGGTGCGTTCGGCGCTGGAGCCGGAAAAGCTGGAAATGTTCATCGATCTCGTTGAGCATGACGAAGGTTACCCGCTCTATCAGGCGATTTCCGCCACCAAGATGGCGCTGTCGGCTGCGGAAGAAGCGGAGTTCAACTTTGCACCGCTCGGCAAGGCCGGACGCAAGATGGTAAAGCGCAGCGATTTCAACAGCTGGATCGCCGAGGATCTCGGCAAGATCGAAGAAGCGCTCGACGAGGTTCTGGAAAAGACGCAGGTTGCGCCTGATGCGATCGACAAGGTGTTCCTGACCGGCGGAACCTCCTTCGTTCCGGCGGTGCGCGAACTCTTCACCCGCCGTTTCGACGCCGACCGTATCGAAAGCGGCGGCGAGCTGCTTTCGATTGCCCATGGTCTGGCCATGATCGGCGAAAGCGGGGATATTCAGCGCTGGACAGTGTGATTTGCGGGTTCCCCGGGCGGGAAACATGGGGTAATTTCCGCCCATGATCGCCGTCCACGACCTTTCCCCGGCCGAACTCGCCGCCCTCCTGCATTTCCATGCGGATGCGGGCGTGGACTGGATGCTGGAAGAGACGCCGGTTGACCGTTTCGCTGAATTTGCCGCCGCCCGCCCTGCCCGCCCCATGACGGGGCAGGACACTGCCGCAGCGCCGCGGCAGGTGGAAAGCCCGGCCGATCGCCGCACTGATGCGCCTCAACGGCAGGCACCAGGCCGAAGCACCCCTGCGCGTGGCGCACCGGCCGCCCCCGCCATTCAGCAGAATGTCGCCATGCCGGACGAGCAGGCCGTGGCGGCCGCACGTTTTGCGGCGGAAAGCGCACGGTCGCTTGCCGAGCTGAAAACCGCGCTTGAGGGTTTCAGCGGCTGCAATCTCAAGAACAGCGCGCGCAATACGATTTTCAGTGAAGGCGATCCCGCCTCCGCCATCATGGTCATCGGCCCCATGCCTGACGCCGATGACGACCGCGAGGGCTTGCCCTTTGCCGGCAAGACCGGCCTGCTGCTGGATCGGATGCTGGCGGCAATCGGGCTTGAGCGCAGCGCCATCATGCTCGGCAATGTCGTTCCCTGGCGCCCGCCGGGCAACCGCCCGCCGACTCAGGCCGAGATGGATATCTGCCGCCCCTTCATCGAGCGTCAGATCGCGCTTGCGGAGCCGAAACACCTGTTGCTTCTTGGCAACTTCACCGCACGTTTCTTCTTTGGCGGCACAGGTACCATCCATACACTGCGCGGACAGTGGCGTGATGTCGCAGCAGGTCACCTGATTCTGCCGGCTCTCGCCAGCCTGCATCCGCAGGAACTGTTGAACGCGCCAGCCAGCAAGTCATTGGCATGGCAGGATTTATTGGCTTTTCAGGCAAGGATCGCCGAGGGCTGATTGCCTCATTCCTGATCAATGTAAATGAATTATGAAAAAAGCCATGCGCATTACGCATAACAGCGGCGCATTTGGCCGGCTTGCCGAATCCATGCTGCGCTGCGATATAGCGACCATGTCTTGGGAGGAATTCGGTTAAAGGAACCAAGGCAATGACCACTCGCTTCCGTCCGGTACATTCCGGCTTTGAAACGCTCCGCCTGGCGGGCCTCGGCCCTCGCTCCAGTCAGGGTTACCATCGTTTCGGCGCAGCCGCAAACGAACAGATGACCGCACGCGCTGCCATGCAGCAGGTCCGCGTGACGCGTCCTTCGGCAGTCTTCGCGGATTTCCGCGAGCGCTGAGAAGTACTTTCAGGCCAGTTTAATACTGGTCTATAAATATGATAGCGCGCTGGCGTCTTTCCTCGGGAAGGCGCCTTTTGCTTTTGTCGGTGTGTGATTGAGGGCGGTGAGGTGATGGCACGCCACATAATCTGTCGTCATAAAGGCCGGCTCAAAATACAGCCGGAGACGCAACATCACCCCTGCGGCGTCGAGGCTTTGCGCGCCGCCCGCCTCGCCAATCCCAGCTGATGCTCGCGGAAAATGATAAAGATGCCAGCAAGAATCACGATCGCCGTGCCGATCAGCATGGTGAAGGTGGGGATGTCTCCGAACAGGATGTAGGAGACCGCGATCCCAAAGATGATGGAGCTGTATTCGAAGGGCGCGATGACGGAGACTTCCGCATGGCGATAACTTTCCGTCAGGAAAATCTGTGCAACGCCGCCGCAGATGCCGCTGGTCATCAAAAGCATCGTCTGCGTCATCGTGAGCGCGCTCCAGCCGAGCGGCACGCTGATGAGCGATAACAAAGTGGCGGTGAGCGAAAAATAGAGCACGATGGTCGGCGTCTTTTCCGTCTCCACGAGTTGCCGCACCTGGATCATGGCGAGCCCGCCCAGCGCCGCGCCACACAGCACGGCAATAGCCCCCAGCCCCTCGCCCGCGGCAAAGCCGCCTTCCCGCAGAAGCGTCATCTTCGGCCACAGAATGACCAGCACGCCTATCATGCCGACGAAGACCGCGCTCCAGCGATAGATGCGCACCTTCTCACGCAGAATGAAGGCGGCGAAAACGACGGCGAGCAGCGGCGAGGCATAACCGATGGCGATGAATTCCGGCAGCGGCAGCATGGTCAGCCCGTAAAAGCCGCAGGCCATGGACAGGATGCCGAGAAAACCGCGCTTGAAATGGCCGAGAAGATTGTTGGTGTGCAGCGCGCTTGCCAGCGCATGCAGCCAGGCGAGGTAAACGACGATCGGAATGATGGCGAAAGCCGAACGAAAGAAGGTGATCTGTCCCGCCGGCACATCGCCTGCGGCCTTGATGCACGTTTGCATGACCAGAAAAAAGCCAACCGAAATCAGCTTCATGCTGATCCCGCGGAAGGGATTCATCGGTTCGGCGTTCATAGGCAGTTACTCATATGGGCTGCACAGACACGCCATCGGAAGGTTTTCACTTGGGGGAGACGACGCAGGGGAAGTGGATGCGCCAAGGCTAGAGCATTCTTCCGAGGCTTTACAGCAAAAAATGTTATTTACCCATGAATTCAGTTGATGTCGTTCCGGCTTACCGCAGAGCTTTCGGTTGCCTATTCGGGCTCCGTCCCCAAGCCGGAACGACGGAGAGAGGAATTAGAGAAAAGTGACACGTGCTAAAATTTGAAGAAAATAAAATATAATTTCAGCAATCGTTCAACATTTGCTGCGATGGTCCCATGGTCCGGCGGCGGGAGGATCGTCTGCATGACCGGCAAAGCCTTCCATGGCGGGACATAACGTCCTCCGATGCGCACATGAACGTGACGAATACTCTACCTATTTTACATCCGGGCCTTATGACGACATGATGCCGGGAAGACCACGCCAAGTTATTCAGGGATAGTCATGCGAACAGACACGGGCCAGATCGTTCACCTGGCAGATTACCGCCCCACTGATTTCGTTCTGGAGCGGGTGGATCTCACCTTCGAACTCGACCCCAAGAACACCAAGGTCGAAGCCCGTCTGATCTTTCACCGGCGCGAAGGTGCCGATATCAAGGCCCCGCTGATTCTCGATGGCGACGAACTGACGCTTTCCAGCCTGCTGCTCGACCAGGTGGAACTTCCCGCCGGCCAATATCAGGCGACGCCCGACAGCCTGACCATCCGCGACCTGCCGGCCGAATCTCCCTTTGAGATCTGCGTCACCAACTACATCAACCCGCAGGTCAATACGCAGCTGATGGGGCTTTACCGTACCAATGGCGTTTATTGCACGCAATGCGAAGCGGAAGGTTTCCGCCGCATCACCTATTTCCCCGACCGCCCGGATGTTCTGGCGCCCTATACGGTGACGATCATTGCGGCGAAGGAAGGCAATCCGCTGCTCCTGTCGAATGGCAATTTCCTCGGCGGCGGCAATTACGACGAGGGCCGTCACTTTGCTGCCTGGTTCGATCCGCATCCGAAACCAAGCTATCTCTTTGCGCTTGTCGCCGGCGATCTCGGCGTGGTGGAAGATACTTTCACCACCATGTCGGGCAGAGAAGTGGCACTCAAGATTTACGTCGAGCACGGCAAGGAGCCGCGTGCGGCCTATGCCATGGACGCGCTGAAGCGTTCCATGACGTGGGACGAAGAGCGCTTCGGCCGCGAATATGACCTCGATATTTTCATGATCGTGGCCGTGTCGGATTTCAACATGGGGGCGATGGAGAACAAGGGGCTCAACGTCTTCAACGACAAATTCGTGCTGGCCGACCCGGAAACGGCATCTGACGCTGACTACGCCAATATCGAGCGCATCATTGCGCATGAATATTTCCACAACTGGACCGGCAACCGTATCACCTGCCGCGACTGGTTCCAGCTGTGCCTCAAGGAAGGCCTGACGGTTTATCGCGATCAGGAGTTTTCCGCGGACATGCGCTCGCGTCCGGTCAAGCGCATTGCCGATGTGCGCCACCTGAAGTCGGAGCAGTTCCCGGAGGATTCCGGTCCGCTGGCGCATCCGCCGCGCCCGGATACCTACCGAGAAATCAACAACTTCTACACGACGACCGTGTATGAAAAAGGCGCCGAAGTCACCCGCATGATCGCAACGATCCTCGGCGCTGACGACTTCAAGAAGGGCATGGACCTCTATTTCGAACGCCATGACGGCGAAGCGGCGACGGTCGAAGATTTCGTCAAGAGCTTTGCCGATGCCAGCGGTCGCGATCTCTCGCAGTTTTCGCTGTGGTACACCGAGGCCGGCACGCCGCTGGTTTCCGTTTCGTCCGCATACGATGCCAGCAAGGCCACTTTCAGCCTGACGCTGGAACAGACCGTGGCACCGACGCCCGGTCAGCCGGTGAAGCAGCCGCGTCACATTCCGCTGTCGCTGGCGCTGATCCTCGATAATGGCCAGATTGCCGAACCGCAGGCCGTCGAAGGCGGTGAGTATCGCGATGGCGTGCTGCATCTGACCGAACGCAACCAGACCTTCTCCTTCTCTGGTATCTCCTCGCGTCCGGTGCTGTCGATCAACCGCAGCTTCTCGGCGCCGATCAATCTGGATTTCGAGCAGAATGCGGCCGATCTGGTGCAGATCGCCCGGCATGAAACCGACATGTTCGCTCGTTTCCAGGCGCTGACCGATCTTGCCCTGCCGGCGCTGATTGCCGCCACCAAAGCGGTGCAGAACGGTGAAGAGATACAGACGGATGCGGCGCTCTCCGCAACGCTCATCGAAATCATCGGTGACGATACGCTTGAGCCGGCATTTAGGGCGCAGGCGCTTGCCTTGCCGAGCGAAACGGATATCGCCCGCGAACTCGGCGGCAACACCGATCCCGACGCCATCCACAAGGCGCGTAATGCCACGATCAAGGCCATTGCCACGGCTGGCCTCGAAACGCTGCAGCGCCTTGCAGACAGTGCTGGTAACGGCGAGGCCTATAACCCGGGCGCAGACAGCGCCGGACGCCGTTCGCTGCGCAATGGCGCGCTGAGCTTCCTCGCCTATGCCGAGGGAACGCCGGAGCGGGCGGCGAAGGCCTATGCCGACGCCACCAATATGACCGATCTTGCGCATGCGCTCAGCGTCCTGACCCAGCGCTTCCCCGACAGTGCCGAAACGAAGGAGGCGCTTGCCGCCTTCGAAAAACGCTTTGCCGACAATGCGCTCGTTCTCGACAAGTGGTTCTCGCTGCAGGCCGCCATTCCGGGCGAAGCTGCGCTGGAGCGCATCAAAACGCTGATGAAATCGAAACATTTCATCGCCACCAATCCGAACCGGGTGCGTTCGCTGGTGGGCACCCTCGCCTTCTCCAACCCTACCGGTTTCCACCGTGCGGATGGCGCGGCTTACCGTTTCCTTGCCGAACAGATCATCGCCATCGACAAGCGCAATCCCCAGCTGGCTGCCCGTATCCTTACCTCCATGCGCTCCTGGCGCTCGCTTGAGGCAAACCGTGCAGACCATGCGAAAGCCGCGCTTTCGACCATTGCCGAAGCGAAAGGCCTTTCGACGGATGTGAGCGATATTGTCGGACGCATCCTGAAGGGCTGATCACCCGCCGCAGTCTTACAATTCTAAACCATACCGCGACGCCGTCTTGATTTCCATCAAGGCGGCGTCGCGCATTGCGCGGCATCCTTCTGTGCGAAGGGCCAACCTCGGCTCGGGACCAGAAAGGTATCTCAGATGACGGACATGTCCAGAACCAGCGCTTCGTTTCAACGCTTCATGACCGACGCTCCGGCTCATAAAGCCGCATGGCTGCAGGCCGTGCAGGGCCTGGGCGCGGCCTCCACGCTCGACTTGAAGACGCAGAGCCTGATCTATATCGGCATTCTGGCCGCTCTTCGTCTGGAAAGCGGTATCAGTTTTCATGTGATGGAAGCCAAGGCGCACGGTGCGAGCCGCGATGATATCATCAGCGCAGTGCTGACCGGTCTTCCTGCTGCAGGCAATGGAGTGATCGGCGCGCTTGGCCCTGCTCTCGATGCATTCGACGGGGCCTGAAACCCGTTCCACGCGGGATCCCGAAGCAGCCGAAATTAAAGTGCCGGCTCACTGTTTTTCTTCATGAATCCCGCTTTTCCCGAAGCGGAAACAGAGTGTCCCGAAAAAATACGGAGTCGGTTCAAGGGGTTTAAATTCTTTTAACTTTTGCCTCTGGACAGGGGGAATCGCATTTGATTCATTAGGGATATTCGAGCGGCGGCGCTTCGAATCAGTGGGGATATCTAAAAGGCGGGACTATGACGAACGTGCGGCGGGCGACTGCGGGCGATGAGCGGCCGTATGCCAAATTTTCTGATCTTGCGGCCTGGGGCGAAAGGCTTTCCAGCGACCTGATGGGTTTGATGAATGGCACCGACCGCCCGCCGGCGCAGGTCGAGACCCTGCTGAAACGTCTGATCCCCATTCTCATCCTCGCCTTCCTCGTCGTCGTTGCCGCCTCGCGCATGATGGGCATCGTTGCCGAATATAGCCGCATGGAAGAAGCCGCCCGCCATTCCACCGCATTGACGGCGCTGACTGCCAAAGCGGCCCTTCTCAACAATAACACGATCTTCACCGCACAGGATCGCACCCGCGCCGAGGCAAACCTTGTCGCCGCGTTGCCATCGGGCAGCCTTGCCGATGGCACCATGGTGCTGCTGTCCGGCAGCAATGGCCGCATCTTCGCAGGCGCCGGCAAGGATGCCTTGCTTTACGTCGGCACCTCGCTGCCCGCCCTGCTTCCCGAGATTGCCATCGTGCAGCGTTTCCCCGGCGCACCCGGCACCATCGAGACCAATATCGACGGCCAGCAGCATTATGCGACGATGATCCCGTTTGGCGACGATGGCGCTATGGTGATCGCGGCGCGTTCGCTGCAGCCGATCCGTTCCTTCTGGCGCAGCGAGATCGCCATGAACGTAACGCTGTTCGCCGGCATTTCCTCCATCCTGCTTGTCGTGCTCTACGCCTATTACATGCAGGTAAAGCGCGCCCGCGACGCCGATGACATCTTCGCCGAATCCAACCTGCGGGTGGAAACGGCGCTGTCGCGCGGCCGCTGCGGCCTTTGGGATTTCGATCTTGCCAGCCGACGCATGTTCTGGTCCGGTTCGCTTTATGAAATTCTGGGCATGCCGCCAAAGGCAGCACCGCTCTCGTTCTCAGACGCGGCCCGCATGATGCATTCGGAAGACGGCAATCTCTATGAGCTCGCCCGCGCCGTTGGCTGCGGCAACCTTCGCCAGATCGACCAGATTTTCCGCATGCGCCACTCCAAGGGGCATTATGTCTGGCTGCGCGCGCGTGCGCAGGTCATCCGTACCAATAACGGTCCGCGTGTCATCGGCATCGCCATGGATGTCACCGAACAGCACCGCCTTGCCCAACGCTACGCAGAGGCCGACCAGCGCCTCGCGGACGCCATCGAATCCACCTCGGAAGCCTTCGTGCTGTGGGACAAGAATGATCGTCTGGTCATGTGCAACACCCACTACCAGAAGGCCTATGGCCTGCCGGACAGCGTGCTTGTGGCCGGGACCGAAAAAAGCACGGTCCATGCCGCCGCCGCTCGCCCTGTCGTCGAACGCCGCGTCGCCGATGCGGACCAATCCGGCCTGTCGCGCACAACGGAAGTGCAGCTTGCCGATGACCGCTGGCTGCAGATCAACGAACGCCGCACCCGCGATGGCGGCCTCGTATCCGTCGGCACCGACATTACGCTTCTCAAGCGCCATCAGGAGCGGCTGCGCGATTCCGAGCGCCGGCTGATGGCCACCATCGGCGATCTCTCCGCCTCGCAGCACAAGCTGGAACGGCAGAAAACCGAGCTTTCCGACGCCAACGCCAACTACCTCGCCGAAAAAGAGCGCGCCCAGGCGGCAAACCGGGCGAAATCGGAATTCCTCGCCAATATGAGCCACGAGCTGCGCACGCCGCTCAACGCCATCCTCGGTTTCTCCGAAATCCTGCTAAACGAGATGTTCGGCCCCGTCGGCTCGCCAAAATATTCCGAATATGCCCGCGACATTCACGATAGCGGCAAGCACCTCTTGAACGTCATCAACGACATTCTCGACATGTCGAAGATCGAGGCAGGCCATATGCGCATCAACCGCGAGACCATCGACCTCGCGCCGCTGATCGAGGAAACCCTGCGTCTGACGGCGATCCAGGCCGAGCAGAAGAATATCACCGTTCAGCAGAAAGTCTGCGCTGGCCTCACCATGCAGGGCGACCGCCGTGCCATGAAACAGATCATGCTCAACCTGCTCTCCAACGCCGTGAAATTCACGGGCGATGGCGGCCGCATTGCGCTACGCACCCATGTGCATGAGGCTGCGATGATCCTCACCATCGCCGATACCGGCATCGGCATTCCCACCCAGGCGCTGGAAAAGATCGGTCAGCCCTTTGAGCAGGTGCAGAGCCAATATGCCAAAAGCCAGGGAGGTTCGGGGCTTGGTCTAGCAATTTCCCGCTCGCTGGTGAAATTGCATGGCGGGACGATGAAGATCCGCTCGTGTGAAGGACGTGGGACAGTGGTGACGATTATCATTCCGCATACGGCGGGGCGGTGTGGGACGGTGCATTGATGCTTGGGGAGTTTGGCGTGGCGCCGTTCGCGTTGGTGGGTGTGGTCTACCCCCCTCTGCCCTGCCCGGCCTCTCCCCCGCCAGGGGGGGGGTCTCTTATACACATCTCC
>JAEXMK010000116.1 GCA_023444445.1 Pseudomonadota bacterium
GCATGCAAGGCGCGCTATTTGTGCTAAATATCAAGCACGACACAGATGGGCCGACCGGGAGAGATACTCACCGGAGAGGTCTTTCTTTTTTCTCGGTAGAGAGCAAGGGCAAGCCGGATGATTGAGCCGCTTTCGCATTCCACATTCCATGGGACCACTTTCAAGGAAGAGATCGACGGCGATACGCTGCATGAAGAATGCGGCGTGTTCGGCATTCTCGGCCATGCCGATGCCTCGGCGCTGACCGCTCTCGGTCTGCATGCGCTTCAGCATCGCGGCCAGGAAGCTGCCGGCATCGTCTCCTTCGACGGCAAGCGCTTCCATCAAGAGCGCCATATGGGCCTCGTCGGCGATCATTATACCGATCCCGCAACGCTCGCCCGCCTGCCCGGCTCCATCGCCATTGGCCACACCCGTTATTCCACCACCGGCGAAGTGGCGATGCGCAACGTGCAGCCGCTGTTTGCCGAGCTGGAAGAAGGCGGCATTTCCATTGCCCATAACGGCAACTTCACCAACGGCCTGACGCTTCGCCGTCAGATCATCGCGACAGGCGCCATCTGTCAGTCGACGTCGGATACCGAAGTCGTGCTGCACCTCATCGCCCGTTCCCGCCACTCTTCCACTGCCGATCGCTTCATCGATGCGATCCGCCAGATGGAAGGCGGGTATTCGATGCTGGCGATGACCCGCACCAAGCTGATTGCCGCGCGCGACCCGATCGGCATCCGCCCGCTGGTCATGGGCGAGCTGGACGGCAAGCCGATCTTCTGCTCGGAAACCTGTGCTCTCGATATCATCGGCGCGAAATTCGTGCGCGATGTGGAGAACGGCGAAGTCATCATCTGCGAAATCCAGCCTGACGGTTCGATCACCATCGATGCGCGCAAGCCGTCGAAGCCGCAGCCGGAGCGTCTCTGCCTGTTCGAATATGTCTATTTCGCCCGTCCCGATTCCGTCGTTGGCGGCCGCAACGTCTACACGACGCGCAAGAACATGGGCATGAACCTTGCCAAGGAAGCCCCGCTCGAAGCCGACGTCGTTGTCCCGGTTCCCGATGGCGGCACGCCGGCTGCGCTCGGTTTTGCGCAGGAAAGCGGCATTCCCTTCGAATACGGCATCATCCGCAACCATTATGTCGGCCGCACCTTCATCGAGCCGACCCAGCAGATCCGCGCATTCGGCGTCAAGCTCAAGCATTCCGCCAACCGAGCGATGATCGAAGGCAAGCGTGTGGTGCTTGTGGATGATTCCATCGTGCGCGGCACGACGTCGGTCAAGATCGTACAGATGATCCGCGAAGCCGGCGCCAAGGAAGTGCATATCCGCGTCGCCAGCCCGATGATCTTCCACCCGGATTTCTACGGTATCGACACGCCTGACGCCGACAAGCTACTGGCGAACCAGTATGCCGACGTCGACGCGATGGCGAAATATATCGGCGCCGATTCGCTCGCCTTCCTGTCGATCGACGGGCTTTACCGCGCCGTGGGCGGTGAAAACCGCAATCCGGCAAGGCCGCAGTTCACCGACCATTATTTCACCGGCGATTATCCGACCCGCCTCCTCGACAAGAACGGCGAGGCCATGGGCAGCAAGATTTCCATGCTGGCCAGCAACGGCTGATAAGCGCGACTGAACAAGCGGCCACCGGTCTCCGGTGGCCGCTTTTTTCTTGCCTTCTGTTCAGTCTGATGGCGGCGGCAATATAATTGCTTGCAGCGGGCCGCTGCGGCTTCGTAGAAGAAGGCGCAATCATTTCGGGGGAGACCATGACTATCGATCTCAAGGGGCGCATCGCTCTTGTCACTGGCGCATCGCGCGGCATCGGCTATTTCACGGCGCTGGAGCTGGCCAAGGCGGGCGCGCATGTCATCGCCTGCGCCCGCACTGTGGGCGGTCTTGAGGAGCTGGACGACGCCATCAAAGCCGTCGGCGGCACGGCGACGTTGGTTCCCTTCGATCTCTCCGACATGAAGGCCATCGATGCGCTGGGCGCCAATATCTACGAGCGCTGGGGCAAGCTCGATATTCTCGTTGCCAATGCCGGCGTTCTCGGCGTGATCTCACCGGTCGGCCATATCGAAGCGAAAGTCTTCGAGAGGGTCATGAATATCAATGTCACCGCCACCTGGCGGCTGATCCGCTCGGTCGAACCGCTGCTTCTGAAATCGGATGCCGGCCGCGCGCTGATCCTGTCTTCCGGCGCCGCCCATAGCTGTCGTCCTTTCTGGGGCGTCTACTCCGCCTCCAAGGCCGCCGTGGAAGCACTGGTCCGCACCTGGGCTGCGGAAACCCAGAAGAGTGCGCTTCGTGTCAACAGCATCAATCCGGGCGCCACGCGCACGGCGATGCGCGCCCAGGCCATGCCGGGCGAAGACCCGGCCACCGTGCCGCATCCGTCAGAGGTTGCCGCCGCCATTCTTCCGCTTGCCTCGCCGGAGCTTACCGAAACCGGCAAGCTCTTTGTCGTGCGGGACAGGAAATTCGTGGACTACCGCCAGCCGGAGTGACTATGTCATGCTTCGGCAGCCGATGCGGTCACCACACATGCTCTTGACCGCACGGCACCGCCGCGCCATAAGCAAGGCATGAAAACAACGATCTGCACCTGCTGCTGAATAAATTTTGCTGGTTCGCCGCTGGCCAGATCGTTTTCGTCTCCCCGCAAGGTCCAACAGACAAACGGTCCGGTCAGGACAATTGACTGCCTTTAGGGAAGACCCGCATGTCCTTGCGCCTCAAACTCTACAATACCCTGACACGCGAAAAGGCGGAATTTGCGCCAATCGACGCTGATAATGTGCGCATGTATGTCTGCGGCCCGACCGTCTATGATTTCGCCCATATCGGTAATGCGCGCCCGGTCATCGTGTTCGATGTTCTCTACCGGCTGCTGCGTCACGTCTATGGCGAAAACCATGTGACCTATGCCCGCAACATCACCGATCTCGATGACAAGATCAATGCGCGGGCCCTGCGCGACTATCCGCACCTGCCGCTCAACGACGCCATCCATGCGGTCACGAAAAAGACCGCCGACCAGTTCCATGACGATGTGGCCATGCTGGGCTGCCTTCCGCCGACTGTCGAACCACGCGCCACCGATTACATCGCCGAGATGATCGACCTCATCGAAAAGCTGATCGCCCGCGGCCACGCCTATACGGCGGGCGGCGAGGTGCTGTTCGACACCCGCTCGATGGCCGATTATGGCCAGCTTTCGAAGCGGCCTCTAGACGAACAGCAGGCGGGCGCGCGTGTGGCGGTGGAAGCCCACAAGAAGACACCCGGCGATTTCGTCCTGTGGAAGCTTTCCTCCAATAATGAGCCGGGCTGGGAGAGCCCCTGGGGCCGTGGCCGTCCCGGCTGGCACATCGAATGCTCGGCCATGGCCGGTCGCTACCTCGGCGAGGTCTTCGACATTCACGGCGGCGGGCTCGATCTCATTTTTCCGCATCATGAGAACGAAATCGCGCAATCGCGCTGCGCCCATGGCACGCATGTCATGGCCAATGTGTGGATGCATAATGGTTTCGTGCAGGTGGAAGGCCGCAAGATGTCGAAGTCCGAGGGCAACTTCGTGACCATCTACGAATTGCTGCACACGGAGAAATTCGGCGGCCGGAAATGGCCGGGCGAGGTTCTGCGCCTTGCCATGCTGATGACGCATTACCGCGAACCGATCGATTTTTCGGTGAAGCGCCTGGAAGAGGCCGAACGCCTGCTTGCCAAATGGCCGGCGGCCGATGCCTCCGATGCGGCACCGGATGACACCGTGCTCGAAGCGCTTGCCGACGATCTCAACACGGTTGCGGCCGTGCAAGCGCTGCATGCGCTAGCGCACGCCGCCAATGTGGACCCATCCCGTCTGCCGGCCTTTGCCGCCAGCGCTGCACTACTCGGTGTGCTGCCCAAGAAGGCGGAAATGGATGAGGCCATCGTTTCGGCCGTGGATGCGCTGGTGGAATTGCGGCTTGAAATGCTGAAGGCGAAGAACTTTGCGGAGGCGGATCGTGTTCGCGACGAGCTTTCCGAGAAGGGTATTCAGTTGAAGGATGGCAAGGACAAGGAAACGGGCGAGCGGACGACGACCTGGGAGTTGAAGCGGTAGGCTCCGCGTTCGAGGCTTCCCTCCCTCTGCCCTGCCGGGCATCTCCCCCACAGGTGGGGAGATCGACTCGTGGTTAGGCCCCGCATTTCTCTTCGGTCGAAATAGAGCGACGCAGGTGCGTCATGCCGATCTCCCTCCTTGTGGGGGAGATGCCCGGCAGGGCAGAGGGGGGTATCCTCGCCCACCACAATAAGCTTGCGATTTTAAGTTCCCTCAACCAATCTAAGGCGAGGCACTAACCGGCGAGCCAAATCATGCCGCATGCAGATGTAGACCCGATGCATCGCAAATATGCGAAGCAGATGCGGAAAGTAATGACGGATGCCGAGCTGAAACTCTGGAACGCCATTCGCGCCCATCGCCTTGAAGGCTTGAGTTTCCGTAGACAAATGCCGATTGCCGGTTTTATCGTCGATTTTGCTTGTTCCGATCATCGACTTATTATCGAGATCGATGGCTCTCAACATACATCCGAGGCAGCATTACACTACGATCGTGAAAGAACCGTGCGGCTTGAAAAAGACGGCTGGACCGTCCTCCGTTTCTGGAACGATGATATCCTCAAAGACATCGACAACGTTTGTCTCCACATTATCCGAACGGTAAAGGAGAACCGACCATGACCACCCATACCGGCGGATGCCAATGCGGCGCGGTCCGTTTTCGCGCCACTGGCGACCTGAAAGACAGTTCCATCTGCCATTGCCGCATGTGCCAGAAGGCTTTTGGAGCCTATTACGCGCCGCTGGTTTCGGTGCGTAACGTGGAATTCGAATGGACGCGCGGCGAGCCGAAACGGTTTCAATCCTCCAGCGTCGTCAAGCGTGGTTTCTGCCCGGAATGCGGCACGCCGCTGACCTATGAGGCACCGGATGGCATAGCGGTCGCAGCTGGCGCGTTTGATGATCCCGCCGCGCTGCCGCCGACAATTCAGTGGGGCGTCGAACGCAAGATCGATTTCGTCGACAATCTCCACACCCTGCCCGCCGTTCCGACAGACGACGACCTGACTTCGGTGGACTATCTCACCAATCTCGTCTCATACCAGCATCCCGACCATGAGACGGCACAATGGCCGCCGGAGAACAGACAATGAGCGAAAGCGGTTTTTCCGGCGGTTGCCAGTGCGGCGCCGTGCGTTTCCATGCGGGCAAGCTCGGCCGGGCCTCCATCTGCCATTGCCGCATGTGCCAGAAACATTTCGGCAATTTCTTTGGCGCGCTGGTCAGCGCCGATCAGGCGCATCTGGTCTGGACACGCGGCCAGCCATCCCTCTTCCGCTCGTCGCAGAAAATCCATCGCGGTTTCTGCAACAAATGCGGCACACCGCTGACCTATCATTATCCCGGCGGCGTGGAGATCGCCATCGGTGCTTTCGATGAGCCGGAGCGGATCGAGCCGCAGGTGCAGGTCAACATCCACAAGCGTATGCCGTGGATCGAGCAGCTGTTTTCCAAACCAGCCGTGGAACAGGGCGTGGACGAGGCGGAGATCAACTCCTATCAGCACCCGGATCACGACACGCACGTCTGGCCGCCGGAAGACGAGCGCTGATGGGCGAGCTGACGGGCTTTTCCGGCGGATGCCAGTGCGGCGCAGTGCGTTACCGGATCGGGGGCGCGTTGCGTTATCCGCATCTGTGCCATTGCCGCATGTGCCAGAAGGCGTCGGGCAATTATTTCATGCCGCTTGCGGCAAGTACCCTCACGCAGTTTGAGATGACCCGCGGCGAAGCATCATGGTTCCAGTCTTCCGACCATGTGCGCCGCGGTTTTTGCGGCCGCTGCGGGACGCCGCTCTTTTACGACATGCCGGGGACCGATTTCATCAATATTTCCCTTGGTTCGCTGGACGAGCCAGAGCGGATAAAGCCGGAGGCGCAGTCCAATCTTGCCAGCAAGATGCACTGGTTTTCCGAACTTGATGCCTTGCCGGTCGAGCCGGAACCTGCAACGGATGATGCGCCCGCGCCGGTGAACAGCCGGCAGCACCCGGACCATGACACGGCCACATGGCCACCAGAGGACAGTAATCCATGAGCGAAGAATTGCGCGGCTTTTACCCCGAGATCGAACCTTTCGAAACCGGTATGCTCGATGTCGGCGATGGACATGTGATCTATTGGGAACGGGTGGGCACACGCGGCGCGAAACCAGCGGTTTTCCTGCATGGTGGACCGGGCGGCGGCGTGAACCCAACGCATCGCCGTGTTTTCGATCCCGCACTTTACGACGTGATCCTGTTCGATCAGCGCGGCTGCGGCCGTTCCACGCCGCATGCGGAACTGGAGGCCAACACCACCTGGCATCTGGTCGCCGACATTGAAAGGCTGCGCGAGCTTTGCGGATTTGAAAAATGGCTGGTGTTCGGCGGCTCCTGGGGTTCGACGCTGGCGCTTGCCTATGCCGAAACCCACCCGGACCGCGTCAGCGAACTGGTCCTGCGCGGTATCTACACCGTTACCCGGCCGGAGCTCGACTGGTACTACCAGTTCGGCGTCTCCGAAATGTATCCGGACCAGTGGGAAAAGTTCATCGCGCCCATTCCCGAAGCCGAACGCGGCGAGATGATGCAGGCCTATAACCGTTATCTTACCGGCGCTGACGAAGCAAAGAAGCTCGAATGCGCCAAGGCATGGAGCCAGTGGGAAGGCGCGACCATCGCGCTCATTACCGATCCTGACCGCGTCGAGGATTTCGGCGAGGATAAATATGCCATCGCTTTCGCGCGCATCGAGAACCACTTCTTCGTGAATGCCGGCTGGCTGGAAGAAGAGCAACTGCTGCGCAACGCCGGCAAGCTCAGGGATATTCCCGGCGTGATCGTGCACGGGCGTTACGACATGCCCTGCCCGCTGAAATATGCCTGGCAGCTGGCCAAGGCCTGGCCGAAGGCGGATTTCCACATTGTCGAGGCTGCTGGACACGCGATGAGTGAGCCCGGCATTCTTGACAGGCTGATTCGTGCAACCGACAGTTTTGCCAAACAATAATTCCACATTTTGCCCCGGATTTACGACTTCTTGGCAGAAATTGTGCATTCATTGGTTGAAAAACCAATGGTGCATTCCAGGGGCAGATCGTGAACGACATCGGCGAAACGCTTGACCTCATTTATGAAGCCGCCTTCGTGCCGGAACGATGGCATGAGGTGCTTGATGTGATGGCACAGGGTGCTGGTGCGCATGGAACGGCGCTCTTCAACACCAGTGCCACATCGGCGCGGTCCATCGCCTCCGGATCGCTCGCGGATCTCACGCAGAAAATGGTGAACGAGGGTTGGCTGGGTCGCAATTCACGCGCTGCCAAGCTCCTGACCATCGATCATGAAGGCTTTATCAACGAGGCGGATTACTTTAGCGCCGAAGACTACAATTCGCAGCCGATTTTCACGCAGGTGATGCAGCCGCTTGGATATGGCTTTGGCACCTCAACCGTCATCACCGCCCCCAGCGGAGACCGCATGATCTTCGCGGTGGAGAAAAAAGCTGCGACGGGGCCCGTTACCGCCTCATCCATTGCTTATCTGGATCATCTTCGACCTCACCTTGCCCGGGCGGCGATGACGTCCAGCAGGCTGGAATTCGAGCGGGTTCGGGCCGCCATGGAAGCGCTGCAGATTGCCGGGCTGCCAGCTGCTGTGCTGAGAGCCGATGGTGCGGCGCTTGCCGTCAACGACCTCCTGGAGCAGATGTCGCCAAGAATCACGATGGCGGCTTTCGGTCACATCAGGTTCCAGCATGCCGCAGCGAATGATTTTCTGTCTCGTCTGTTTGAACAAAGCCGCATCGCGCGCGGCAGTGCGAGCGGGTCATTTCCCTTGCCAGGGGTAGAGGAAGGTGCGGCGGCTGTCGTCCACATCATGCCCGTCGAAGGTGGGGCGCGCGATATTTTTACCAATGCTGCGCTGTTTATGATTGTCACACCTGTCGATCGCCAGCGCCTGCCTTCAGCCGACATTATCAGGGGCCTGTTCGATCTGACGCCGGCCGAAGCCAAAGTGGCGCGAGAACTGGCAACGGGCAGCGATGTCGGTGCAGTGGCCGGCCATCTCTCCGTTTCCAAGGAGACGGTCAGATCGCACGTCAAGGCGATCCTTTCCAAAACCGGAATGCCCCGTCAGGCAGATTTCATCGCTGCGATAGCGAGCATTAGACCACTCAAATAATCACGGACCCGGCCCTGCCCGAACGCGCCGTGCCGGGAGAGCTGCAAAGAATGGTGACGAGCACGAGGAGAATGGCCGCCGGCCACAGGATGCACAGCACGATTCCGAGGACGCCCATCAGGGTCAGTTTCCGGCTTCTGAGGAGAAGATCCCTCAAAGTCTGAAAAGCAAAAAACATCGCAATGATAATATAGCCAACCGCGCCAAAAACTTTTGCTGCAATATCGAACACGCCCATGGACCTGATCCTCCCGTCTGAAATGACCGCACAGATCGCATGATGATCAAGCTCCGACCTCACCAATTGGGGTGATGCCGCGGAAATAAAACACACGCGCGCACCTCCTTTTTGACGCAAAAAGCTGCGCAAAACCGCTGTTCAAGCAGTTTTTCTCATTAAACCTTCACGGAAATGAATTGGCTCGAGGAAGACCGATCCGGTATAGATAGGTAATCCGAACAATTGGCGGTATTCCCCATGGCACTCGACAAATCGCTCCCGGCCCAAGAGGGCGGCGACAGCGCGCGCGGTTTTGCTTTCGCGCTCTCCGCATATCTGTTGTGGGGCTTCCTCCCCATCTACATGAAGGCGGTTGCGCATATCTCGCCAATCGAAGTCATCGTGCATCGCGTCATCTGGTCGGTGCCGATCGCGGCAGCGGTGCTCATCGCACTCGGGCGGACGGCGGAAATCAGAACAGCACTGAAAAACCCGAAGATGCTGGCCATGGCTAGCCTGACGGCCGCCCTCATCAGCATCAACTGGGGTATCTATATCTGGGCGATCGGCGCGGGCCGTGCGCTGGATGCCGCACTCGGCTATTTCATCAATCCGCTGTTCAGCATCTTCCTCGGCGCCGTTCTCCTGAAGGAGAAACTCTATCCGGCGCAGATCGCCGCCATTGGCCTCGTCGCGCTCGCCGTTGCCATCCTCACCTGGCATGCGGGCAGCCTGCCATGGGTGTCCATCGCGCTCACCGTCTCCTGGGGTTTTTACGCCTTCTTCCGCAAGACATTGCCGATTGGCGCGACACAGGGCTTCCTGCTGGAAGTCATGCTGCTGTCCATTCCCGCCGTGCTGGTCATGATCTGGCTTGCCTTCAGCGGACAGGCGCATTTCATGGGCGGCAATTCCACCGACACCTGGCTTCTGGCGGCAAGCGGCGTGATTACCGCCGTGCCCCTCATTCTCTATGGCAACGGCGCCAAGCTGCTGCGGCTGTCGACCATCGGCATCATGCAATATATCGCGCCGACGATGATCTTCCTCATCGCCATCTTCATCTTCAAGGAACCTTTCGACACAGTGCGGATGGTAGCCTTTGCGATGATCTGGGTGGCGCTGGCGATCTATACCGGCTCCAGCCTGATGCGGCTCAAGAGGTAGGCCGCACGCTCTAAAGGCGGGAAATCACCGAAGGATCGCCTTCGGGGTTCTGCTGCGCCCGCGCCCGGTCGATGATGGCAGGCACGATGTCCTTCACCTCGTCGATGATGAGCGGGTTCAGAAGATGCGCGCGATGGATGAACCCCTGGTCGCGCATATGCTGCACCAGTTCCAGCATGGGGTTCCAGAAGCCGTTGATATTGGCAAAGACCATCGGCTTGGCGTGGCGGCCGAGCTGCGCCCAGGTCATGATCTCAACGATCTCTTCCAGTGTGCCGACACCGCCCGGCAGGGTCACGAAGGCATCCGAGCGCTCGAACATCATATGTTTGCGCTCATGCATGTCCTTGGTTATCACAAGCTCGTTCAATTGTCCGAGAGAATGGCGTGTTGCCTCCATGTCGACGAGAAATTCCGGTATGATGCCGGTTACTTCGCCGCCATTGGAAAGAACGCCACTGGCAACCGCGCCCATGATGCCCTTGGTGCCGCCGCCATAAACGAGGCGAATGCCGTTTTCGGCAATGGATTTCCCAAGCGCACGGCCTGCTTCCATATGGGCTGGATCACGTCCGGGCTGGGAGCCGCAATAAACGCAGATGGATCGAATCGCTGTATTTTTGTCCGTCATTGAGGGAAGGAACTATGCGGGATGCTGCACGTCAAGAAAATTTGGGAAATCCCTTGCAAATATGGCCTTTTGGCCACACGCCGCTTGTCTGGAAGAAGGTAAGACGCTAGCAATCTCAACTCATGTTCAAAGCTTGGAATACCCGGAGCACATAGGATGAAAAATAACAAAGCCGGTTTGCTGGCGCTGATCGTGCTGGGCATTGCGTCCCTGCTCATGATCTTTTTCGTCCTGCCGCGGATTTCCAATGACGGTAAACCGATCGGCGACGCCATCAACGAGGCGGGCAACGCGGTGAAGAACAGCGTGGAAATGGGCGCCGACAAGGCGGGCGACATCCTGTCCGACGCGGCTGAGGAAACAGCCAACATCGCCGACAAGGTGGGCCGCCGGGCGGCGTCCGCAACCCAGTCGATCAAGGACATGGCCTCGCTTTTTGCCGACAACAAGGTCCCCTCCGACGCCGATTTCGCAGCAGCCCGCAAGAATGTCGAGGCTTCGCTGAAGGAACTGACCAATATCGATATTCCCGAGTCGCTGGACGAAACGACGTCCCGGCTCATCACCACGGCGCGCGCTGCGGCTGAACGTACCACCGCCTTCCTGCGCGGCCTGCCCGACAGTGCCGAAGCGGCAGCGGAGCAGGTGCGCCGACTGGCAGGCGTGTTTGCCGGCACCGACGACGGTGCGCCGAGACCCGCTCAGCCGGTTGCGCCCTCAGCGCCCAAGCAGACACAGGCTCCGGCACAGGCTCCAGCTGGCGCCAGCGCCGCACAGGCCACCCCAGGTGCGCCAACTTTCGACGTGTTGCGGGTTGAGCCTGATGGATCGGCCGTGATTGCAGGCAAGGCACAGCCCGGCGGGAAACTCGAGATTTTGAGCAATGGCAAGGTCGTCGCCGAGACGAAGATCGATGGAAGCGGCGATTTCGCTGCCGTCTTCGACAATCCCCTGCCGCCCGGAGACCACCAGCTGGTGTTGCGCTCCACTGATGCCAACGGCAAGGCAACGCAGTCCGAAGAAGTGGCTACCGTCTCCGTGCCGCAGAACAAATCCGGGGAACTGCTGGCCATGGTGTCCAAGCCTGGCGAGGCAAGTCGCGTGCTGGCCATGCCGGACGCTGCTCCGGCGCCGCTCCAGCCGCAGGCCACGGTCGCTCAACAGCCGGCAGCGACGACCGAGCAGACCGCAAACGCCGCTTCCACCCCGGTTGCAGGCAACGCACCTTCGGCGGCTGCACCGCTGACCGCGAGCGTGCAGGTCACCGCCGTCGAATTTGAAGGGTCGAAGATTTTTGTGGCCGGTTCCGCGCCCGCCGGTTCGACCGTCCGCGCGCTCGTCGATGAAACGGAAATCGGCAAGACCGCGACAGAAGCCTCCGGGCATTTCGTCATCGAAGGCGATGTCGACCTGGCTGTCGGCAGCCATATCATCACCGTCGAGGAGTTGAATGCGGATGGCACCGCCAAGGTGCGCGTGCGCGTTCCCTTCGAGCGGCCGCAGACCGATCAGGCAACCGTCGCCATGCAGGCGCCATCAACCTCATCCTCCGCCAGCACGACCGCGGCACCGGCCGAAAACCAGAGCACGGCGAGCGACCGCGCCGCGTTTGAAAAGCTGCGCACCGATGTCGCCAAGGCATTCGGCATCCTGTCCAATCTCTACAAGGAACAGGCGACGCCGGCGCTCGACCAGGCCATCGCCGGCCGCTCCGCAGTGGTGATCGCGCTGAAATCGCTGTCGGAGTTTCGCACTGCCGCTGCAACCGAGCCTGCCTTCACCGCTTTTGCCGGTGATATCACGGCCAAGGCACGCCAGCTGCTTGCGACTGTCGAAGCTTGGCCGAACGATGTGGCGGCCATCGGCAAGGGCATCGCCTCGCTTGCAAGCCGTCTCGCCGAACTCCACATCATCGCTCCGCCCGCCCCCGCGCCGCAGGCCCCTGCCGGGCCGCAGACCTTCGAGCAGGCGCCGCTCGCCGAAAGCCAGAACAGCGTCATCATCCGCCGCGGTGACACGCTGTGGCAGATTTCGCGCCGCGTTTACGGTCAGGGCGTGCGTTACACCACGATCTACCTCGCCAATGAGGACCAGATCAAAAACCCCGACCTGATCGAACCCGGCCAGATTTTCGGCGTGCCGAAAGAAGCCCTGCCGAATGCCGAGGAACTCCACCGCAAGCGGCTGAAGAGCGGCTCCTGACGATCTGAAGACGTTGCGGTGAACCCGCAACAACCCTATCTGTGACACGCGCGGCGGCTTGACCAAAGCCGCCGTCCTGCTGTCGGCTTCCGGCAGTCACCGGAGAGAATGATGGCAACGAAGAAAAAAACCATTTCGGCGGATTCCAGCAATCCGACCCAGACCCTGATCAATCTCTGGCCATATATGTGGCCAGAGGGGCGGTGGGACCTGAAGATGCGGGTGATCTGGGCAACCGTGTTCCTCGTTGTCGCCAAGCTGGTTTTGATCGCCGTTCCTTATTTTTTCAAATGGGCGACGGATGCGCTTAACGGTAAGCTCGATATGGCCGGCCTGGTTCCGACCTTCCTGCTCGGCGCGGTGGCGCTGGTCATCGCCTATAATATGACACGGCTGATCCAGGTCGGTCTCAATCAGTTGCGCGATTCGCTGTTTGCCAGCGTCGGACAGCATGCGGTGCGCCAGCTCGCTTATCGCACGTTCGTGCATATGCACCGGCTTTCCCTGCGGTTCCATCTGGAACGCAAGACCGGCGGGCTTTCGCGGGTGATCGAGCGCGGCACCAAGGGCATCGAAACCATTGTCCGCTTCACCATTCTCAACACCGCACCGACCTTCATCGAATTCCTGCTGACGGCCATCATCTTCTGGGCGTCCTACGGCTTTTCTTACGTGCTCGTCACCGTCATCACCGTCTGGGCCTATATCTGGTTCACGGTCAGGGCCAGCAACTGGCGTATCGGCATTCGTCGCGCCATGAATGACAGCGATACCGACGCCAATACAAAGGCGATCGACTCGCTGCTCAACTTCGAGACCGTCAAATATTTCGGCAATGAGGAGATGGAGGCAAAGCGCTTCGACATTGCCATGGAGCGCTACGAAAAATCGGCGATCTCCATCTGGACCTCGCTTGGCTGGCTGAACTTCGGCCAGGGCGTGATCTTCGGCATCGGCTCCACGATCATGATGGTCATGTCGGCGCTGGCCGTGCAGCGTGGTGAACAGACCATCGGCGATTTCGTCTTCGTCAATGCGCTGCTGCTGCAGCTTTCGGTGCCGCTCAATTTCATCGGCTTCGTTTATCGCGAAATCCGCCAGGGGCTGACCGATATCGAGCAGATGTTCGATCTTCTGGAGGTGGAAGCCGAAGTGACGGATGCGCCGGATGCAAAGCCGCTTGCGGCCGGCCCCGGCGCCATCTCCTTCCGCGACGTGCATTTTGCCTATGACCCTGAAAGACCGATCCTGAAGGGTGTTTCCTTCGACGTGCCGGCTGGAAAGACAGTGGCGATCGTCGGTCCATCCGGTGCGGGAAAATCGACGATCTCGCGCCTTCTTTATCGTTTCTACGATATTCAGGAGGGTACAATTACAGTCGACGGGCAGGATATTCGCGACGTGACGCAAAAGAGCCTGCGTTCGGTGATCGGCATGGTTCCGCAGGATACGGTGCTGTTTAACGACACGCTGGCCTACAACATCCGTTATGGCCGCCCCTCGGCAACGCAGGAGGAGGTCATGGCCGCAGCGGATGCGGCGCAGATCAGCGCCTTCATCGGCAAGCTGCCAGAGGGTTACGCCACCATGGTCGGCGAACGCGGCCTGAAGCTGTCCGGCGGTGAAAAGCAGCGTGTGGCGATCGCCCGGACCATCCTCAAGGGGCCGCCGATCCTGATCCTCGACGAGGCGACGTCTGCGCTCGATACGCATACGGAACAGGAAATCCAGAGCGCCCTTGACATCGTCTCGAAAAACCGCACCACGCTGGTCATCGCGCATCGCCTTTCCACGGTCATCCATGCGGACGAAATCATCGTACTGAAGGAAGGCCTGATCGCCGAGCGGGGAACCCACGCCTCGCTGATGGCGCAAAACGGCCTCTACGCCTCTATGTGGAGCCGCCAGCGCGAGGCGATCCGGGCGGAAGAGATGCTGCGCCATGTTCGCGAAAGCGACGATCTTGGCGTCGTGGACCGCGGCGAACCGGCGCATTGACGGCATAAACTCGGCATAACTCCGGGGGAACCGGAGTGGGAGCCCTGCCGGGCCATTGCCGGGCGGGGCGTTTGGCTGTAACCAGCAAGACGAAGTTTGTCGCATGCCCGTATGGATCGTGTCGTATGAAGACCACATATGGAGGCGCAGACAAAAACCGGAGCAAGGAACCATATGAATCTGTTCGACACCATTCGCAACACCATCGTACCGATCCACAAGGAAGGTTATGTCTTCGTGGCGGCCTTCTTCGTCGCATCGCTGGTGCTCGGCTGGATCGCCGAACCGCTCTTCTGGGTCGGTCTCGTGCTGACGGCCTGGTGCGCCTATTTCTTCCGTGACCCGGAGCGCGTGACGCCACAGGATGACGACCTCATCATCAGCCCGGCCGACGGCAAGGTTTCCGCCGTGCAGAGCGTCATTCCGCCGCTGGAACTGGAACTCGGCAAGGAGCCGATGGTGCGCATTTCGGTGTTCATGAACGTGTTCAACTGCCATGTGAACCGCGCTCCCGTGCGTGGCCGCATCGTCAATGTCGCTTACCGTCCCGGCCTCTTCCTGAACGCCGAAGTCGACAAGGCTTCCGAAGACAATGAACGTAACGGCCTCGTCATCGAGACCTCGCATGGCAAGGTCGGCGTGGTACAGATTGCCGGCATGGTCGCCCGCCGCATAGTCTGCTGGGTGAAACCGAATGAACCTGTTGATGCCGGTGAGCGTTTCGGCCTTATCCGTTTCGGTTCGCGCCTCGATATCTTCCTTCCCGCTGGTTTCGAGCCGCGTGTATCGGTCGGCCAGACGGCGATTGCCGGTGAAACCGTGCTTGCCGAATTCGGCTCGGCCAAGGGTCCTGTCCTTAGCCGCCGCGGCTAAGGACAAACAGGAAGGGAATGCGCATGGAAACGCCGGCAGCAGAGTCACAGCAGAACGGAAAACATGAGGGTCGCAAAGATAGCGGCCGTGGGCCGCGCTTGAGGGAAATTCCCTTTCGGCTCCTGGTGCCCAATCTCATCACCGTTCTGGCCATCTGCGCCGGCCTGAGTGGCGTGCGCCTTGCCATAGAAGGCCGCTTCGAGCTGGCCGTTGGCATGGTGTTGCTCGCCGCCTTCCTCGACGGTATCGACGGGCGCGTTGCACGCATGATGAAGGCGACCTCCAAATTCGGCGAACAGATGGACAGCCTGGCCGACATCGTCAATTTTGGTGTCGCCCCTGCCCTCGTCGTCTATATCTATCTGCTAGATCAAGTCCGTTCGATCGGCTGGATCGCCGCCCTCATCTATGTCATCGCTGCCGGCCTGCGCCTGGCGCGCTTTAATGTTATGATCGAGCGCCCCGTGAAGGCTCCCTGGCAGAATGAATTTTTCGTCGGCGTGCCGGCGCCGATGGGCGCCATGCTGGTGCTGCTGCCGGTTTATCTCGGCTTCCTTGGCGTGGAGCCGGACAAGCCTTTCGCTTATGTCGCTGCCGCCTATACCGTGCTGATCGGTTATCTTCTCATCAGCCGCCTGCCGATCTGGTCGGGAAAATCCGGAACCAGCCGCATTCGCCGCGATCTGGTGCTGCCGATGATCCTCGTCGTCGTGCTCTATGTGGCGATGCTGATGAGCTTCACCTGGGAAGTTCTTGTTCTGACGGTTGCCGCCTATCTCGTCTTCATACCCATCAGCGCCCGTCTCTGGCACCGCCGCTACGGCACGCTGACCATCGAGGAAGACGCGCATGACGATGCCAATGGCGGCAACGGCCTCGATCGCAGCATTTGAAACCACAGGTTTATTTTTTCCGCATTGGCCAGTGCGGGATGTGACACAAAATGTCGCAGCCCGAAAAACCGGCTTCGCAACTTTCGCCTCGAATCCGTCAAGATTAGCCTCGAAAGAAGGGCCTCAGACGCATCGCAAAGGCGATTGGCGTGAATTGTGGAGAGAGAAAATGACGAACGAGACGAAGGCACAGCCGCAAGCGAAGCCTGACCTCAAGAGCCACTACCGCCCGCTCGGACTGAAGGCCGTTGCTGCCGCAGCCCTGATGCTGAAGCGTAAGCCCGCCGCCAAAACCGCCTGAAAACATTCACTTTTCTGATGTCAGCGGATATTGGGGATTTTCCGAAAGACGGAAAAATACTGACGGAAAATCAACAATCACGCGGCGCCTTTTGCAGGCGCCGTTTTTGTTTTTCGCGCGCCGCGATGCAGCAGATCTTAAACCATTCATAGAATTGGCAGAATTCTGTAACGAAGCCGCAACGAAACTGCAGTAGAAAGCTCGGCTTCGACAATAAGGCTATACGAGCGCCAACGTACAGCTTAGTGAATATAAAAGATCTTTTCTATTCCGCATTTTTTCCCACAACAATGCATAAGCCGCCCTTCGAATTCGCGGCCACGCGGAGACGAATAGTCGGTATTGAGGAAAGACTGGGGAGACGGGCCATGGGGGGCTTCGGGACGGCATGCAGGATAAAATCCTTCTGATTGAAGATTCCATTGCGCTTTCCATGCTGCTGAAGACGCGGCTTTCGGAGGAAACGGAGGCCGAGGTATTCCATTGTGACAGCATGGCGGCGGCCGATGCCCTTATGCAGGAGCATAATTTCACGTTGGCGTTGACGGGGCTCAACCTGCCCGACGCACCGAAGGGCGAGATTCTTGCACTTCTATCCGAGCACAAGGTGCCCGCCATCGTTTTCACCGCCACGGTGGATGACGAGGCGCGCAAGCGCTACGCCGAAAAGAAGATCATCGACTATATCGTCAAGGACGGTCATCGCACCGTCGATGCGGTCGTCAGAACCGTCCAGC
Organism: Pseudomonadota bacterium; assembly: GCA_023444445.1. Taxonomy (GTDB): domain Bacteria; phylum Pseudomonadota; class Alphaproteobacteria; order Rhizobiales; family Rhizobiaceae; genus Agrobacterium. Next base: position 17,304 of record JAEXMK010000116.1, read on the forward strand.
GGATTTTGAACAACAAGCTATTCTCCGTTCTCGTGGTTGATGATGTGCGTGCGGCACGGTCCGGCCTCGTGGAAATTCTGGAGCGGCAGAATTTCAGGGTCAGCGAGGCGCACTCCGGCAAGCAGGCGCTGGAAATCCTGTCGCAGAACCCGACGATCCAGCTCGTCATCACCGATTATCATATGCCGGACATGGACGGTTATGAGTTGACGCGCCGCATCTGCGACAGCCGCTCATCCGAGGATTTGCGGGTAATCGGCATATCCTCCTCCACCGACCGTCTGCTTTCGGCAAGCTTCCTCAAGGCTGGCGCGTCGGATTTCGTCTACCGTCCCTTCGTGCCGGAAGAATTGCAGTGCCGTATCGACAACAATATCGAGACGTTGAAGCAGCTGAAGCGCCTGCGCGAACTGGCGGAACGTGACCACCTGACCGGCTTGCCCAACCGCCGCTCCTTCTTCGAGCGCACCCGGGCGCTGATGGACGTCATCAACGACAATGACGAGAGCGGCGCCGTCGCCATTCTCGACATCGACCATTTCAAGAAGATCAACGACACGCTGGGCCACGATGCCGGCGACAGGGCGCTGAAGAAGCTGGCTGAGCTGCTGCATGACATGTGCGACGAGCAAAGCCATATCCCCGCCCGCCTCGGCGGCGAGGAATTCGCCGTGTTCCTGCGCGGGCTGGATGCGCGGGCTGCCTATGCCTTCTGCGAGGAACTGCGCGAACAGGTGGAAAAGAACGGCCGGCAACTGAGCGGCAGCAGCCTGGCACTGACGATTTCGCTCGGCGTCGTGGAGATCGAAAAGGGCGAACCGTTCGACAACCAGCTGAATGCCGCTGACCAGTTGCTCTATCTCGCCAAGGCGAATGGCCGAAACCGCGTCTATTCCGACATCATGATAGCTGAAGGTCTGCAGAAGATCGGGCGGAACGGGTGATAGCCCTTCGAATAAGATAGCTATTGGAAATGGGCGGGTGCCGCTTGTTTCTTCTCCCCGCCGGGGAGAAGTCCGCGGCAGCGGG
>JAEXMK010000161.1 GCA_023444445.1 Pseudomonadota bacterium
GCCCTGGCCTGCTCGCTGGAAAACTGAAAATAGCCTGATGCGACGGCAAAACCCGCCGACACCATTTCCGAAGACACATCCCTTCCATCCGCGGTGCAATAAACGAGTTGCCGCCCGTAACGGTCCCTCGAGCTGCCGGAACAGGAAAAATCCCGAGCTGTCACCAGCCGTCGCAGCACCCCACGCGCCTCCGTGCCGCACGGCCAGCTCGCGCCGCCACGCAGGCATGTCTGCGCAAGCTCCGGCGCGTCGATGCCGAGAAGCCGGAAACGTTCGTCTCCCTTGGAAAGCGTATCGCCGTCGATCACGAAGAAAGGGCCGACATGGGTCTCGCTGTTGATCTGGTCGAGCTTGGCCGCAATGAGAATGCCGAAAAAAACCGTAGCGAGAAAAAGTCCGCCATCGCGGATTGCCGAAAAATTCCCGCGCCTGCCTCCATTTCGTCTCATGTCACAACAAACCCTTGTCAGGAATGGCAAACAAATCCTTTCACGGCAGCATCTTCTTAAGATTTTGGGCGTAACCTGCAAGGGTTCATGTGACCCCCGCGTTGTAACAATGAGTAAAAGCGTCAGCACGTCCACCGACAAGATCATCGTCGACCGGTCGAAAAAACACCGCAACAAGGCGGTTTTCGACACGGTGAAGACGACGCGCGAACGCTTGCAGCAAGGGGCCGGCGGAAACGAAGCCTATGAACGCGAAATGCTGACCATGCACATCGCCGAAGCCTTGCAGGGCGCGATGATCATGCCGCTTTTCATCGTGCTTGCCTCCATCATCGGCGTTTACATAACCCGCGACATCAGCCTGATCATCTGGTCGCTGATTGCGTTGAGCTTTCACGCCATGTCGCTGGTGCTGGCGAAAAGGGCGGCCAAGCAGGAGATCACGGACGACAATCTCCGGCATTGGAAAAACCTCTTGCTCGGCATGCAGATCCTCGTCGGCTGCGCCTGGGCCATGTTCGCACTGGCCGAGCCGGTGCGCAACGACCCGACACTCGTTCTTTTCTTCAAGGGTGCGACGCTGCTGATCGCCCTTTCGCTCACCGCCATGACCAGCTTCATGCTGCGGCGGGCAATATTCATGACCTTCCTGCCGGTGCTTGCGGCGCTGTCCATGACCTCGGCGCTTTCGCGCAATCCATTCGATGTCGGTCTGGCGCTGATGTTCGGCATGGCGATCCTGTTCTGCCATCGCATCACTAGCCGGCTTTACCAGACCAGCATCAAGCTCCTCTCCTCACAGACGGAGAAGGACGACCTGATCGCCGAACTTGAAGTCGCCAATTCAGTGTCCGACGAAGCGCGGCGGCGCGCCGAAGAGGCCAATCTGGCAAAGTCGCGCTTTCTCGCCTCCATGTCGCACGAGCTCAGAACCCCGCTCAACGCCATTCTCGGCTTTTCCGAGGTCATGTCTTCAGAGGTGCTCGGCCCGCTCAACAACCCGCTCTACAAGGAATATTCCTGCGATATCCATCGCTCCGGCCAGCATCTGCTCGATCTCATCAACGAAATCCTCGACCTGTCACGCATCGAGGCCGGTCGCTACGATCTCAATGAGGAATCCATCTCCATGCTGGAAATCGCCGAGGACTGCATCGGCATGATTCAGCTGCGCGCCCGCGCCAAAAATATCCGGATTTCCCAGCAGTTCGAAAGCAGCCTGCCCCAAGTCTGGGCCGATGAGAAATCGATCCGCCAGGTCATTCTCAACCTGCTCTCCAATGCGGTGAAATTCACCCCGCAGGGCGGCGAGATTCTCGTAAAGGCCGGCTGGACGGCCGGCGGCGGACAATATGTTTCGATCAGGGACAACGGCCCCGGCATTCCCGAAGAGGAAATTCCCGTGGTGCTGTCGGCCTTCGGTCAGGGATCGATTGCGATCAAGAGTGCGGAACAGGGAACAGGCCTTGGCCTGCCCATCGTTCAGGCCATCCTCGCCAAGCATGATGGCCAGTTCATCCTGAAATCGAAGTTGCGCGAGGGCACCGAAGGCATCGCCATCCTGCCGGCAAAACGTGTGTTGCAGAGCCTGCCGGCCGTGGAAGACACCCACGCCATCCAGCCACGCCGCCGGTCCTTCGCTTAGGGCATTTCCAGGAAAATTGGCGCCCGGTTTTCCGTCCGGAAATGCCTTGAGGCTAACGACCTCAGAAGAACAGCGTTGTCACCAGCGAATAGAGCACGAAAAATCCGTTCGCCAGCAACAGGCAAAAGACGGCAAAGGAGCCGAGATCCTTGGCATGCCGTCCGACTGATGAGATTTCCGGCGAAATGCGGTCCACCAGCTCCTCGATCGCCGTATTCAGCGCCTCAACCGAAAACAGGAGCAGCATCAGCACCGTGAAGACGAGAAGATGCGCAAAGGGTGCTCCGACCACCAGAAGCAGGGCGAGCCCCACACTGAAGGCGAGAACTTCGTGGCGGAACGCCGCTTCCTGCCACAGACGGCCAAGCCCCTGCACGGAATAACGGGCGGCGGCGAAAAGATGCCGCCAGCCTTTTTCCTTGCGAAAGGCGGGTTCTGGTTGCGGGTTTTGCGGCGTCGCGTCCATCTTAGGCCTCAATGATCGGTACGCGGGCTGATGCGGGTGTCCACACCCGCCGCCTCGAACGTCGCCATGCCGGAATGGCAGGCGGCAGCGGCCTTGACGATGCCGGCCGCAAGTGCTGCCCCCGTACCTTCACCGAGCCGCATGCCAAGCGCGAGAAGTGGCGTCTTGCCAAGCTTTTCGACGGCGGCGAGATGACCCGGCTCACCCGAGACATGGCCGATCAGGCAATGGTCAAGCGCCGAAGAATTGGCAGCCTTCAGCAGAGCGGCGGCAGCCGTCGCGACATAACCGTCGATCAGCACCGGAATGCGCTGCACGCGGGCAGCAAGAATGGCACCGGCAATCGCCGCGATCTCGCGCCCACCGAGGCGGCGCATGATTTCCAGAGGATCGGACAGGTGGTCCTTGTGGAATTCCACCGCAGCCTTCACGGCGGCGATCTTCCGGGCCATGACCTCGCCTTCCGAACCGGTGCCAGGGCCGGTCCATTCTTCGGCCGTGCCGCCATAAAGCGCCAGATTGATCGCAGCCGCAATCGTGGTGTTGCCAATACCCATTTCGCCGACGCAGAGAAGATCGGTCCCACCGGCAATCGCTTCCATGCCGAAGGCCATGGTGGCGGCACAGTCGCGCTCCGAAAGCGCCGGCTCGCAGGTGATGTCGCCGGTCGGGTAATCCAGAGCCAGATCGAAAATCTTCAGGCCGAGATCATTGGCAACGCAGATCTGGTTGATCGCCGCACCGCCTGCCGCGAAATTTTCCACCATCTGCTGGGTTACAGAGGTCGGATAGGGCGTGACGCCGTGCCGGGTCACGCCATGATTGCCGGCAAAGATCGCCACCAGCGGACGCGTGACGGCGGGCGAACGGCCGGACCACGCGGCCAGCCACATGGCGATTTCTTCCAGACGACCCAGCGAGCCGGCAGGCTTGGTCAGTTGCGCATTGCGCTCCTTGGCCGCCACAAGCGCGTGCGTGTCCGGACCGGGAAGCTCGCGCAACAGCGCGCGGAAATCGTCGAAGGGCAATCCGCTCATGCTCATGATATCTGTCTCTCTCGTCACCGGGTTGGCTTTCGCATCGGCTCATGCGTCCGGAACTTGTGTTTTCCGGCAAATCGGTCTTTGTTGCGCCTCTCATAATCGCGGATGCGCCGCGGAACAACCGGAAATACAGCGACGGCAACGGAGAGAGCATGAAGGCCGGGGATTTTATAACAGACGTCATGCATTCCGTTGCCTTTCTCAGCCGCCTGCCGGTTCCTTCGCGGTTTTTCGACAATAATGACGGCGTGTCGATGCGGCGCACCGCCCGCGCCTTTCCAGCCGCCGGCCTGCTGATCGCCCTGCCCGCCGCTTTCCTGGTGGTGATTTTCGCCGGTTTCGACGCATCGCCTGAGCTTACCGGCTGGCTTGCCATCGGCCTGACGGCACTCATCACAGGTGCATTGCATGAGGACGGGCTGGCCGACACGGCTGACGGTTTCGGCAGCGGCAAGGACAAGGCCCGCACCCTTGAGATCATGAAGGACAGCCGCATTGGCAGCTATGGCACCATCGCCATGGTCCTGTCCTTCGCGCTACGCGCTACCGCAATCGCCTCGCTGATCGAGACCCTGCCGGGAAAAACCGCCGCCGCCTGCCTGATTGCCGCACTCGTCCTCAGCCGCGCCCTGATGGTGTGGCACTGGCAGGCCCTGCCCGCCGCCAAGACCTCCGGCATCGCCGCCGACGCCGGCCAGCCTGGCGAAAGTGAACGTAACATCGCGATGGTGGCGGGTTTGCTGCTCTTCCTGCTTTTCACGCTGCACGCCCTGCCGCTTGTTGCCATTGCATTCGTGCTGGCCGCTGCCGTCCTTGCGGCTGTGCTGTTCGGCCGGCTCTGCGAAAGCAAGATTGGCGGCCATACCGGCGACACTATCGGCGCCTGCCAGCAGATCACGGAGATCGTTACCCTCGTCGCCCTTGCCCTTGCGGCGTGACGGCCTGATATAGAACGCCATGGAAACACCCTGCATCCATATCTGCCGCCTGGACGCGACCAACAGCCTCTGCATCGGTTGTGGCCGCACGCTGGATGAAATCGGCGGCTGGGCGGGCTTTGGCGACGAAAAACGCCGCACGATCATGCGGGCGCTGCCGCAGAGACTGGAAAATTTGAGCAAGACCGCCGAGGAGACACATACCGCATGAACAGGCTGACCATCGTTCTCCTTCTGCTGGCCGTGGGCCTTGGCCTGCTGCTCATCAATCACGACGGTGGCCGGACGCTCGGTATCGACAATGACCAATTCGCGCACGTGCTTTATCTTCTGCCGATTGCGGGCCTTTTATCGGCGGGCATTCTGGCCGGCAGGCGCGGCAGCCTCGGTACCGTCGTCCGCCAGCTTGCGGTCTGGCTTGTCATCATCCTTGGCCTGGTTTCGCTGTATCTGTACCGCTTCGACCTGCAATCCTTCGGCGACCGATTGCTGAGCGGCCTCATGCCCGGCCGCGCCGTGGTGGTGACGACATCGGGTGGCGAACAGGAAATCGTGCTGCATAAATCGATGAGCGGCCATTTCGAGGCCAATGTCACCGTCGAAGGCAAGACGATCCATATGCTGGTCGATACCGGCGCAAGCTCGGTGGTGCTCGCCAATGCCGACGCAGAAGCAATCGGCATCGATACGACGGACCTGCGTTATACCGTGCCTGTGATGACCGCGAACGGCCGCACGGCAGCAGCACCCGTCACCCTGTCCGAAATCGGCATCGGCCCCATCACCCGACGCAACATTCCCGCCCTCGTTGCCCAGGATGGGCAACTGGGCCAGAGCCTGCTCGGTATGAGCTACCTCTCGACGCTCGGTTCGCTGCAAATGCAGACCGACGAATTGCGGCTGCGCGACCGATAGGGCCAGCGCTTCGAACTCTACTCCCCCGCCACAAGGCGCCGAAAAGAAATACCCCGTTCCGGCGATAATGGGGATATGAATTTCGCGACAGCAGAATCCGGCAAAGCATTGCCTCTTGATTCCCTCTCATTTGATAATTTATGTTGGTCCTGTTCTCAGGGCGGGGTGCAATTCCCCACCGGCGGTATCGGGATTTTCCCGGAGCCCGCGAGCGCTTCCGGTCTCCAAAGCCGGAAGGTCAGCAGATCCGGTGAGAGGCCGGAGCCGACGGTATAGTCCGGATGGAAGAGGACAAGGCATCGGATACCCGCGTGTAGCGGGCTCGAAATGCATTGTTCGCCCAAGGGATATTTGGCGCTTCGTGAAGCGCGAAAATGCCGCAAAACGGCATAACCCTTGAAAGGCTTGAAAGAAAATGACCATTGCCAAGATTGAAGACGCCGTCGCCGCCATTTCGCGTGGCGAGATGGTGATTGTCGTGGACGACGAAGACCGCGAAAACGAAGGCGATATCATCGCCGCCTCCGACAGCATCACGCCACAGCAGATCGCCTTCATGATGAACCATGCACGCGGGCTGATCTGCGTCGCCATGCCGGGTGAGCGCCTCGATGCGCTCGACATTCCGCTGATGGTGCCGCGCAATACCGAATCCATGAAGACGGCCTTCACCGTGTCCGTGGATTACATTCCAGGCACCACGACAGGCATTTCCGCCACCGACCGCGCAAACACCGTACGCGCGCTGGTATCAGAGGTGTCCCGCCCGGATGATTTCGCCCGCCCGGGCCACATTTTCCCGCTGCGCGCCAACCCGGAAGGCGTTCTCGGCCGCACCGGCCATACCGAAGCAGCCGTTGATCTCTGTCGTCTTGCCGGAAAATACCCTTGCGGCACCATCTGCGAAATAGCCAATGATGACGGCACCATGGCCCGCCTGCCTCAGCTGAGGGTTTTCGCCGAACGCCACGGCCTGCTCATCGTAACCATCAAGGATCTGGTTTCCTATCTGAAGGGCGAGATCGTCGAAGAGGTGGCGCAGAAGCAGGTCGCCTGATCTGCACGCCCTATGTCCCGAATACGAAAACGCCCGGCAAACGCCGGGCGTCGATCTGATGGAGCAGGGTCCGAAACCAACTGTCTGTCAGTTGCGCAGCCGATACCCCGTCTTGAACATCCAGCCGACAACGCCGAGACAGAGCGCCAGAAACAGCGTGATCATCGCCAGACTGATGATGGGATTGACGTCGGCGATCTCGTAGAAGCTCCAGCGAAAACCGCTGATAAGATAAAGCACCGGGTTGAAGTGGCTGACCGTCTGCCAGAAGGGCGGCAGCATGTCGATGGAATAGAAGCTGCCGCCAAGGAAGGTCAGCGGTGGCACGACCAACATGGGAATGAGGTTCAGCTGCTCGAAATTCGACGCCCAAATACCGATGATGAAGCCGAACAGGCTGAAACTGACAGCCGTCAGCACGAAGAACAGGATCATCATGAAGGGGTGGGTAATGGTGATATCCACGAAGAACGATGCGGTTACCAGGATGATCGTGCCGATCATCAACCCCTTGGTCGCCGCCGCGCCAACGTAACCGGTGACGATTTCCGTCATCGAAACGGGCGCGGACAATATCTCATAAACCGTGCCGGTAAATTTGGGAAAATAGATGCCGAAGGAGCCGTTGCTGATACATTGCGTCAGAAGCGTCAGCATGATGAGGCCGGGCGTAATGAACGCGCCATAGGAAACTCCACCAACCTCCTGAATCCGCGAACCGATCGCCGTTCCGAACACGATGAAATAAAGCGAGGTGGAAATGACAGGCGAAATGACGCTCTGCAACAGGGTCCGGCGGGTGCGCGCCATTTCGAACAGGTAGATGGACTTGATGGCTTCGAAATTCATTTCTGGCCTCCCACCAGCGAAACGAAGATATCCTCAAGCGAGCTCTGCCGCGTGGAAATATCCTTGAAATGGATGTCGGCGGCGAAAAGAGCGCTGAGAACATCGGCAATGCGGCCCTGCTCGCCATTATCCTCGATTTCATAGGTGATAGTGCATCCGTCCTCGGACAGCGTTAGTCCAAAGGGCGCAAGGCTTTCCGGCAACGTCTCCACCGGCTGGGAAAGCTCCAGAAAAAGCTGCTTGCGGCCGAGTTTCTTCATCAGCGCCGTCTTTTCCTCCACCAGCAGCAATTCGCCGCCATTGATGACACCCACCCGGTCGGCGATCTCTTCCGCCTCCTCGATGTAATGGGTGGTGAGGATGATGGTGACGCCTCTGGAGCGCAGATCGGCGACGACGTTCCACATGTCGCGGCGCAACGCCACATCCACGCCGGCGGTCGGCTCGTCAAGGAAGAGCACCTTCGGCTCATGCGCAAGCGCCTTGGCGATCAGCACGCGGCGCTTCATGCCACCGGACAGTTCCCGCAGCATATTGTCCTTCTTATCCCACAGCGAGAGGGACTTCAGAATGCTTTCGATGAGTTGCGGGTTCTTCTTCTGCCCGTGCAGGCCGCGTGAGAAACTCACCGTATTCCACACGGTCTCGAACATATCCGTTGTCAGTTCCTGGGGCACCAGGCCGATGAGCGCACGGGTCTGTCGGAAGTCCTTCACCACATTGTAGCCGCCGACAAGCACCGAGCCTTCACCTGGATTGACGAGACCGCAGACGATGGAGATCAGCGTCGTCTTGCCGGCGCCGTTCGGGCCGAGAAGGGCCAGGATTTCCCCCTCTCTGATATCGAGGCTGACACCTTTGAGCGCCTGAAAACCATTTGCGTAGGATTTTGTCAGATTCCGTATCGAAACAATGGCATTCATGACGAACTCTTTTGAAAATCGAGTGAGATGAACGCCATATAGGCCGCAGAGGTTGCAAAAGCCAGCCCGGCAGGCTGAACACTGCGTTCGACGCAGACGGAAAATCAGCCGTAAACGCTGTAGAAAAACTGCGCGGCGACGAAGACCAGAAACACGCCGAAGGCCCGCTCCAGCTGCTTTTTGCTGAGCGCATGGGCAAGCCGCGCGCCATAGGGTGCGACGAGAAGCGTGATGGGGATGAGCAGCACCACGGCGATCCAATTGATGAAACCGGTCGAAAACGGCGGCAGGCCCGCATCGCCCCAGCCGGCCCAGATATAGCCGAGAAGCCCCGGCAGCGAGATCAGCACACCGACGCCGGAAGAGGTGGCGACGGCCTGATGGATCGTTCGTCCGTAAAGCGTCATGAAGGTATTGTTCATCACGCCGCCGCCGACGCCCATCAGGCCGGACAGAAGGCCGATGCCCGTGCCGACCAGAAACCGGGCCGGGTTTTTCGGGAGGTCGGAGCCGAGGTGCCAGCTCGCCCGGTTGACGATCATGCGGAAGGCGAGCGCGAGCGCGATGAAGGCGAAGATCAGCCGCAATGCGACGCTGGAAGCATACGCCGCCACGACGGATGCGAGGATGGTGCCGAGCGGCACTGCGACGATCCAGCCCTTCAACAGATCGATATCCACCGCGCCCTTCTGGCGATGTGTCAAAAACGAACGGATGGAGGTCGGCACGATGATGGCGAGCGAGGTGCCAAGCGACAGATGCATGCGCACCGCCTCCGGTACGTCCAGCAGCCCGAAGACGTGGTAGAAGACCGGCACCAGCACCGCACCGCCGCCAATGCCAAACAGTCCCGCCAAAAGTCCGGCCACCACACCGGCCGCCGCAAGGGCGATGACGAAGACCATTATCTCTGAAACAGGGGGCATGAAAGCGGGCTCCCGGGGGCCGTTGTCACAAACATGTGACGCTCATAGCGTATCAGAAAAGCGCGGCAAGCGATGTTGGCCGCAGGTCAGTACGGCGGGACGTCTTTTGCCGCATATCCGCGCCGGATGGACCACTCCATGGGATCGTTTTCCCATTGCATGCCCTTGCAAAGACGCCAATATCCCCCCGATAAGGCCGTCTTCTTCACCGGCCTTCGGGCCGGTCTTTTTTTGTGGGAATGTGACAGGGGCATATCTCTTGGGAGATGGATGCCTACGCCCTCCCTCCGTCATTCCGGCCCATCCTTTAGGCTTCGAGGACGGGAATGACGGAAAATACGCGGCGTCACAACAATCGCCGATCTGCCCTGCGAATATCGTCCCGCACCATCAGGCAGAGGTCACCGAACGTCCCAGATGTTAGCTTTCAGGAAGTGTATTCATTGGCGACTGGTCGAGGGTGGGTGGAGCTTACCCCCCTCTGCCCTGCCGGGCATCTCC
>JAEXMK010000181.1 GCA_023444445.1 Pseudomonadota bacterium
TCACCCCCGCCGGACGTTATCCGGCACCGTATTTCCGTGGAGCCCGGACTTTCCTCACCTTACCGTCTTTCGACATTGGTAAAGCGCGGCTGCCCGGCCAACTGGCATGGGCTGCATAACCATGTTCCGCAGCGAAAGCCACCGAAAAGCGCAGAGAAACGTCAAAGAAATGCCGGTTTGAAATCCGTCGAGAAGGCACCATCGGCGATTTTTCCCTCGCGCAGCAACAGAGCACCCAGCCGCCCGATCTCATCGGAACTCTTGGCCGCCGTGCCGTTACCGCCGGTCAAGACCGCAATGCGCGGCGAGGCGGTGAAACCGATAGCCGGATAGCCGCTCTCGGTCTTGGAGACGACGCAGGCGGCCATCGAGACGCGAGAGAGATCAACGGAAGGCACCAGCGTTCTCACAATCTCCGAAAGGTGGTCACGCACGCTTTCACGCCCGCCGGAGCGGAACCATTCCCGGATTTCCGGGTCGCTGCCGACCCTCTTGTCGTCGGGATCGCCGCCGATCTTCAGGTAGTATTTGCCATCGGGATAACGCACTGGCGGCAGCAGGTAGATGTGTTTTGTGGTGTCGCGCGGCTCATAAATCAGCGACGGCATGTCCGCATACTGCCCCAGATCGCTCTCATTAATCTCAAAGAAAGCGACGGTACGGGCATAGACATCGAGCCCAACCGGCTGAGGCAGCAAATCCCTGGTGATCGAGAAACCACCGGCCGCCACCAGCACCCGGTCTGCGGAATAAACCGCGCCCGAAGCCGTCCGCACACGGGCGCAGCCATCCTCCTCCCGCGTCGAGACGACGATATCGTCGATCAGCGTCACACCCGCCTTTTCCGCTAGTATGACCTGTGCTTTCACCAGCGCCCTCGGATTGACGTAACCGGCATTATCCCTCTCGAAGACGCCTTCGCAGCCCTGTTCGAAGGAGAAATAGGGAAAGCGGCTTTTCAGGCTCTGGTCATCCAGGAGTTCCGTGGAAACTCCGAGCCGAGCCGCCGCATTCAGAACATCATCGACAAAGAGATTGGCGCCGCCCCGCTCAGGTCCCACCATCAGACAGCCGACCGGCGCGTAAAACTCGATACCGCTGCGCGCGGCAATATCGCCATAACGTGCGATGGAACGGTTGGCGAGCAGCGCCCAGTCGGCATCGCCATCGATGGTGCGGGTAATCCGCGCCTCGTCGTAATGGCTGGCGAAGACGCCTTGATGCGATTTTATATCGGCAGGCTCACCGGGACCGATCAGCGCCACGCCGTCCACCGTTTCCGCCAGATGACGGGCGGCGGCCGCACCCATCATGCCGCGACCGACGACGATATAATTGAAATGTCCCGACATGCCGCCCTCTTTACCCGTACCGCTCAGCCGCATTCTTTTAGCTGGTTCCCGGGGGATTGTCAGACAAAAACCGGCGACATTTCGGCGGCAAATTCATCCTCCGTGAGCTGACCATTGAGCAGCAGCTGTGCGCCCAGTCGCCCGATCTCGTCCGAAGACTTGGCGGAAACGAAATTGCCGCCGGTCAGGACGGCGATATTGGAAGATTGCGTATAGCCGATATAGGGATAACCGCTGCGGGTGATCGAGGCGACACAGGATCCAGAGGTGACCGGGGAGCCGGCAAGCTCCGGCATCAGCGACGAGGCTTTTTTCTTCAGGAAATCCACCTCGTCAGGCGTGCCGTCCGAGTGGAACCAGTCCACCGCCTGGGCCAGCGTTTCAAGCCTGTGCTTTTCGCTTTCGCCACCGATCTTCAGATAGACCTTGCCATCGGGATATCGCACCGGCGGCAGGATGTAGACGATCTCGTCCTCGGTTTCCGCCAGCACGATTGTCGAGGGCATCGCCCCGAACAACGTCTGACGCGCCTCATCAAGCTCGAAGAACACGATGGTGCGGCCGGTTGCCGCCATATCGACCGGCGATGGCAGAAGATCTGCCATATTGGTAAAGCCGCCCGCCGCGACGATGACCTTTTCTGCCGTATGGGTGGCGCCCTCCCGCGTCATGACCTCAACGCCTCGGGAGGTGTCGCGGATATGCGCGGCGGTCTCGCGCAGAAGTCGAGCACCCTGCGCTTCGGCAATGGCGCATTGCGCCTTCACCAGCGCCCGCGGATTGATGTGACCGGCCTTGCTGGCTTCGAAGTAGCCGCCGTGATCGGCAGGCAGCGAGAACATTGGAAAGCGATCGGCCAATGCAGCATTGCCGAGCGTTTCTACCTCAAGACGGAGACGATCTGCCGAGGAAAGCGCCCGCGTTACGTAGTCTTCCGCAAGCCCCCTGCCGTTGCCGGTAAACAGGCAGCCCGCTTCGGTGAAGAACGGGATGCCGCTTTTTGCCTCTATCTCGGCATAACGCCGGATGGAGCGCTGCGCGAGTTCCGCCCAGACGGGATCACCGTCAAACCCGCGGGTGATGCGCGCCTCATCGTAATGGCTTGAAAACACACCCTGATGTGTCTTGCGATCGGCGGGTTCACCCGGCCCGATCAGCGCCACGCCATCCGTTTGCACTGAGAGATGCCGCGCCGCAGCCGCTCCCATCATCCCGGCCCCGACAACGATATATTTGAAATCCGGCATGTCATGCTCCGTATCGGCTTTCCTTCTGACTACAGCATGTGGGCCCGAACCGGAATCGCTTTTAGCAATGTCGCAGACGATCTATGCCGGCGTCAGCTCGCCAGAAGCGCCTGAACCTTGCCGCAATAGCGCTTGGATACCGGATTCATGCGGGTGGCACCGTGCCCGGCATTGTAACGCAGGATGGTGCTGCAAACTTCGCCGCCGCCAAGCTGATGCGCCGTCGCCAGATATTGCATACCCCAGCGAATATTGGTCTCGGGATCGTAGAGCGCCTTGGTCGTGCCGCGATAGCCCATCATCCGCGCCGTCGCCGGCTTGATCTGCATCAGCCCGACCTCGCCGGCGCTGCCACGAGCCTTGGGGTTGAACTTGCTTTCCACCGAAACCACGGCATGCGCCAGGTTGGTGGGAACGCCGTAACGCTTGGCATATTTGACGATGAGATCGGAATAGCCGTTCTTGAGAGCGGAAGGCAGGCTTTTCTCCGGAATGGGGTAACCGGGCTTACGGAAGAAGGTCTCCAGCGTCACGGTCTTGGTCTTGACGTCCTCGTCTTTGGCAAAAGCAATCCCCGCCTGCGAAACGAGCATAGCAACGCTCGCCACGACAGCAACAACAACCCTGTTCATATGTAGAAAAATTCTCCAGATCGGACGACCGGAACAATGAAGCGACACAAATAGTCTACGCCCGGAAAGTCGATCTCGACCTTCCGCTGTCCAGTCTCCTTGATTGATATTGACGGTAAGTTCCCCTGAAGAACGACACCGCATGCAGTGACGTTCTTAAACTTCCTCAATGCGGATTAACTGTGGCACATCAAAAAAAGCGACTTAAACAGTCGGGAAACGGGGAACCATTTTCCAGAATTAGCGCTTAGGCGGCCGAAAATTTCGGCAGGCTGGCAATCAACCGGTGAAGCGTGTCGATGGTTGAAAAATCTGCGATGCCATCCACCAGGGCCGGGCGGAAATGCCGCTGGAAGGCAGCCACGGCACCTTCGGTTTTCTCGCAATAAGCACCAGTTATTTCAACGCCATATCCGTAAATGGACAGCATCGACTGCAGCGCCTCCACGGGCTGACCGTGGTCGCCGCGCTGGAAAAAGCGTCCGCCGCGGATCGGCGCGGGCTCCACCCAGTGGCCGACATCGTGTTGCGACAGGATGTCCCAGGGGAATTTTTCACCCGGATCGACCTTGCGGATCGGCGCGACATCCGAATGGGCAAGCACTCTTTCAGGGGCGATTGACCAGCGCTGGCCGCAATCACGACACAATTCGATGACGGCTGCCACCTGCGCTTTGGGAAACTCCGGCAGGCCGCCAGGATGGCCTTTGTTGGCGATTTCAATGCCGATGGAGCGGGAATTGATGTCTTCATCCCCTGCCCAGAAGCTTTTCCCCGCATGCCACGCACGGCGGGTTTCCGGCACGAGCTGGATGACGCGTCCATCCTCAAAAACGAAATAATGGCTGGAGACCTGGCTTTCGGGATTACAGAGCCACGAAAGCGCGCCGTCAGCCGTTGTCATGCCGGTATAGTGGAGAAGAATAATATCGGGGCCAGCAACGCCCAGCCTTTCGCCATGGTTAGGCGAAGGCGCAACAGTCGCGCCCCCGAAATCCCGGGTAAATTCCGGCAGACATTCATTCATGCGACGCGGCGTTCTTTCTCAATGGCCGCATAAGCGGCGTTGAGAGCCGCCATACGCTCATTCGCGGCCGCATGCAATTCCATGGGAACGCCACGGGCGATGAGCTTGTCCGGATGATGCTCGGCGACCAGTGAGCGGTAACGCTTGCGTATATCCAGGAAGTCGTCGGACGGCGAAACACCGAGCACGCGGTACGGATCGCGCCCGTCCATATGCACATGCCGCGCCATGATCGTTTCGAAATGATCTTCGGTGATACGGAAGATTTCCGCGATACGGCCGAGGAACGCCAGTTCCCGCTCGTGGATCAAGCCATCCGCCTTGGCAATGTGGAACAGACCGTCGATGACGCTTTCCAGCATCTCGCAATTGTCGTGACCGGAACCGCAAAGACCCGCCAGCCGCTCCGCATAGGCCTCGTAACCCGCAACGTCCTGACGCGCGAGGTTATAAAGACGGGCAACGTTCTTGGCTTCTTCTTCCGGGAAATCGAAAATCTGCCGGAAGGCGCGAACCTCGGCATCGTTGACCACGCCGTCAGCCTTCGCCATCTTGGCAGAAAGTGCGATGATGGCCACGGAAAAGGATACCTTGCGGCGGGTTTCCGGGTCGCCCTCGAACAGGGTGCGAATGGCTTCGACAACGCGCCCGAGCGCATTGCCTGCCGCGTCGCCGATTGCGCCGAGCAGCCGTTCCCACAGGGATGAAATTTGCAGACAGGCGAAATCAAACATCATGCTGGCAAGCATGACGGGATATTGCTGCGAATGCAATACACCGGGCAGCCCGACGGCATTAACTTTTATTCATCTTTGCGACAGTTTTGCTTCAGGAACAAGGGCGCGACGAAAGCCGCAGGCGTGGTTTTCCACAGGGGTGGCAGGCAGAGACATCCGTGTGACCGCGCGAATACGGATTGAAACGATTATATTCGACTGGTTTCGTCAAGCCGCTGAAAAACCGCGAGAAATCGGAGTTTTTCTTGATAAATTCACTTTACACCTACACGCGGCTGTCGCATCCATTTGCCAGAGATGTCTTTGAGTTTATGCAAAAAGGAGAGCCATGATGGCCAAACAGAAAGTCGCAATGCTGACCGCGGGTGGCCTTGCGCCCTGTCTCTCTTCGGCCGTGGGTGGCCTGATCGAACGTTACAGCGAAATCGCGCCTGAAATCGACATCATCGCTTACCGCTCCGGTTACCAGGGCGTGCTTCTGGGCGACCGTATAGAGATCACGAAGGATATGCGTGAAAAGGCGCATCTGCTGCACCGTTACGGCGGCTCGCCGATCGGCAACAGCCGCGTCAAGCTCACCAATGCTGCCGATTGCGCCAAGCGTGGCCTCGTCAAGGAAGGCGACAATCCGCTGCGCGTCGCCGCCGAACGGCTGGCGGCTGACGGCATCACCATTCTCCACACCATCGGTGGCGACGACACCAACACGACGGCTGCGGACCTTGCAGCCTATCTCGGCGCCAACGGCTACAACCTCACCGTCGTCGGCCTGCCAAAGACGGTGGATAACGACGTCGTGCCGATCAAGCAGTCGCTCGGCGCTTGGACGGCCGCGGAAGTCGGCGCCGCCTTCTTCGACAATGTCAGCAACGAGCAGAGCGCGGCCCCGAAAACCTTCGTTATCCATGAAGTCATGGGCCGCCACTGCGGCTGGCTGACGGCCGCCACCGCCCGTGCCTATATTCAGAAGACCAGCCGCAACGACTATGTCGAAGGCCTGATGATGAACGCGCAGATGAAGAACATAGACGGCATCTACCTGCCGGAAATGGCCTTCGACATCGAAGCGGAAGCCGAGCGCCTCAAGGAAATCATGGACAGACACGGCTATGTGACGCTGTTCGTTTCGGAAGGCGCCGGCCTTGATTCGATCGTAGCCGAACGTGAAGCCTCCGGCGAAGCCGTCAAGCGTGACGCCTTCGGTCACGTCAAGATCGACACCATCAATGTCGGCGGCTGGTTCCAGAAGCAGTTTGCCAGCCTCATCGGCGCGGAACGCTCCATGGTGCAGAAATCAGGCTATTTTGCCCGCTCCGCTCCGGCCAATGGTGATGACCTGCGCCTCATCCAGGGCATGGTCGATCTCGCCGTTGAAAGCGCCCTCAACAAGGTCTCCGGCGTCACCGGACATGACGAAGACCAGAATGGCAAATTGCGGACCATCGAGTTTCCGCGTATCAAGGGCGGGAAGCATTTCGACCTCTCTGCAAAATGGTTTACCGAAGTGATGGAACACGTCGGTCAGCCGTTCACAGCGGCCTGATTTTACGATAGTCTGAAATAAGACGGCGACAGGGAGGGCAAGGAGGAAGAGAATGTCCGGACAGGCGTGGCTGATTTTCTGTGCAGCATGTGCCATTGTGTTCGCACTTCCCTCTCCCCTTGTATTCTCTGTCGCCTCCTATGCTGCCATTCGCGGCAGGAAGACGGTCTTCGCCTCCGTTGGCGGCGGCGCGCTTGGCATCGTCACGGCCATGACGATTTCCGCCATTCCGGTAGCCGGCCTCGTCTATCTCCCGCAATCCTTCGTCGAAATCGTGCAATGGGCAGGCATCGGCTGGCTGATGCTCTTCCTGTTATGGACTTTCGCCACGCCTGCCGCCCAGGCGGCCAATGCCGACAATGACAATCTGCCGGGTAAATCCTGGAGCGGCATCTTCCGCGACTGTTACGCCATTGCCGCCTTGCGCCCGCGCTATTTCGCTTTCTTCCTGGCGCTGCTGCCGCAATTCGTTTCCACATCGGGCAATGCCGTTGAAACATTCGCCATGGCGCAGGCCGCTATCCTGGTTCTGGCATGTGTGACTCTGGCTGCGCAGGCCATGTTCGCCGCCCCGACGCTTGCGCTGGTACGCCGCATGTCCGGCGATAAAAAAATCCGGCCGAAATACCGAACCCACTTCATTTCCGGCCGTGCCGTCAGTGCCGGATACAGGCGGATCGCCGCCTGAAAATCTGCCTGAAAGCCGGAGTGCCACGTCCCGCTTGCCGCTTTCCTTACAATAGGTTAATGAAAGCGCGACGGGACACTGCCTGCTTCGCTTGACGCGGGGGTATCGAGAGACAGGCATAACGAAGGCGGCAACATGCGAAATTCGGGCAAATTCCGCGGAAGAAGTGCACTTCTTCTGTCTTCCACCGTGGGT
>JAEXMK010000213.1 GCA_023444445.1 Pseudomonadota bacterium
GGGAAATAGGGCTGAAGACGAGCCATTTGCTCGTCCGTCAGCCAAAACAAATTACTCATCAGTCGGGCTCCTATACGCCCATCTGAATCACAGCCGTCAGTTCAAATCAATGGGTCCTGACCCTAGGCATCGTGGTGAGAGGAACCCGTTGCTCACGCTCGCAACCGGCGTCCGATAGCAAAATATTAACCATCGCACAGGCTAACATGAGCCTGCGCGGCAGGTATTGCGTCCGCGTATCCAACAACCTCGAACATAAGGGCTGTTCGCGGGTTATGGGACGTCTTATGTGCTTCACAGATTGACAAAACACGCGGCTGTTCGGCGCATCCTGTCGGACGTGATCATTGTTCGCCTTGCTATAAGGCGCCGATGTTCGCACTTATGGCCGAACAGCCGATCTGCATCGATATCTTGCATTCTGACGTGGCGATACTTCGCGCTCTGGTTAACAAAATGTCACCAATAGGATGACGAACGCTTCCGATGCATGTAATTCACCGCTTCGAGAGTTTGTTCGGTTATGTCGAGTCGTCATGCAAATATTCGAGTCTATTCTTACGCTTGTGGCTGTCTTTGCCCCAATCTACCTGTTTTTCCGCTGGGTGAGCTACGACACAGAAAGAGCAAGCGGGACGGTAACAAGACCAGCCTCCAGTATCCATGAAATTTCATTTACAACAGACGACATGGCGGCTGTACCGGTGGCGCGAAAAGCCAGCGCTCAACCCTCTGGCCTTGACAAACGCAACGCGCCGGCACCCAGGCGGCGACCGTCAATGTGTCTGCGTCATCGACGGTATGGTTGATGCCTTCTGTTTCCCTTCGAATTTTCCATTTACCAGCGCTTTACCTGCCCCAATTGCCTCTGTTCGCCCGAACCTTATCAAGTCCTTCAATCAGACCGCAGATTTTAGTAAGGATCAAAATCGGCTCCTTCGTTCAGGTTCCGAATACAGTGCCCTGCCGGAAGTTCTATTATCCCCGGACTATCCGCGATCTTTGTCTCGATCCCCTCACCAGTATACACACAGTTGCGAGATTGCCATATCCTTGGAGGGGGCTTATGCAGGAAGAGAATTCAGCTTTTCTACCAATTCGGTTCCCTGCTGCTCGTCAAGACCGACGATGAGGCGGTGTTCCCGTTCGCTTCCAACGATGTGTCTATCCACAATCGACCAGGAACCATCCGGTTCTCGAAAAAGAAAATAGCGATCGCGGCTTTTTTCATTTTCCAAGGCAATTCCTTTCGAATCTCGCATGGCTGATGTTACTGCTCGCGAAAGTAACAGAAAGTAATGAAGACGGTTTGCACTTTTCCACCGCAGCCGGCCAAATAGACGAAATCCGAGCCGGAATGGCTACGGAGCTGAAAGATTGATAAATACAATGGCTATTCCGTCCCGGCTTTGAGCAAGTTGATCGTTTTCGATAGAGCCTATTGCGGTCGCCGGCGCGAATACGCCTGAATGATTCTAAGAAAATAGCATTGCCGACTGGAATGGATCCGAAGAAGATCCGCCCCCACCGAAAAAAGCGCTTCATGTTGAAGGCCTGACAGCGCCCGCTGCAAGGTGAATTCGCTGAAATCTGATTTGCTGATGAGGCCCCTTTGCCATTAATGGGAAAGAGGGTGTCTGGAAATCTGGTGTCTATGAGCGCTCAGTACCATAGCGTCTCGCCGCGTAGCTCCAAGATTTCACGACGATCGCCACCAAGCAATGATTTTCGGCGTGAACACCTGAACGATCTCGCCGTCCTGATTGATCGTCTCGCTTCGGAAGGTGACGAGGCCGCGTTCGGGTTTCGAGCGTGATGGCGCAATCGTGACGATCTCGCTTTCCACATGGATGCGATCACCCGGCCATGTAGCGCGGGGCCAGGCGATTTCCCCGCCCGCGCCGATCAGCCCGCCGGCCAGCGGCAGGCTCTGTACGAGCAACCGCATGGTGGCCGCCGCCGTGTGCCAGCCGCTGGCGGCGAGCTTGCCGAACAGGCTGTCGCGCGCCAGTTCCTCGTCGAGGTGGAAAAACTGCGGATCGTAGCGCCCTGCGAATTCCCGGATTTCATCGAGTTCCATCACATGGGAAGGGCTGGTGAAGCGCTGCCCGACTGTGAGGTCGTCGAGATAGAGCTTCACTGCCTGCGCATCTTCGGTCATGTCGCGTCTCCCTCAGCCAGCCAGCGTCGCGTCCGGCGAGCGCTTTTCGTATTCGTCGAGAACGATCTGGCGGATCGCGGTCTTGAGCAGCTTGCCGGTTGCCGTGTGCGGTAGTTCCTCGACGATGATGACGTCGTCGGGAATGCTCCACCTGGAGATCTTGCCGGTATAGACATCGAGCATGTCGTGGCGCGTGAACGTCTGGCCGGGCTTGACCACTACGACGAGAACGGGACGCTCGCCCCAGCGGGCGTCTGGGGCGGCGACCACGGCCGCTTCCTTGATCGCCGGATGGGCCTGCGCGATGTTTTCCAGTTCGATCGAGCTGATCCATTCGCCGCCGGATTTCACCACGTCCTTGGTGCGGTCGACGATCTGCACGAAGCCGTCCTCGTCCATGGTGACGACATCGCCCGTGTCGAACCAGCCTTCGACGGCATGCGCCGGGCTCTTTTCCGTGTTGTAGTAACCGGCCGCGACCCAGGGGCCGCGCACCAGCATGGCGCCGAAGGCCTTGCCGTCGCGGGCCACCGGCTTTCCGTCGCTGCCGTCGATGCGGAATTCCATGCCGAACAGCGGGCGGCCCTGCTTGGATTCGAGCATGAGCCTTTCTTCCGCCGAAAGCTTCTCGTGCTTGGGAAGAAGCGTCGCCGCAAGTCCGATCGGGCTCGTTTCCGTCATGCCCCAGGCATGGCGAACCGTGACGCCCATGTTGTGGAAGCGGCTGATCATGATCGGCGGCGTGGCCGAGCCGCCGATGGCGACACGCTTCAGGCTCGTGAACTTCTGGCCATGGGCATCCATCCAGTCGAGCAGGCCGAGCCAGACCGTCGGCACGCCGGCGGTTGCCGTCACGCCTTCGCTTTCGAACAGCGAGTGCAGGCTGGCGCCGTCAAGGTTGGGACCGGGCATCACGAGCTTCGCCCCGACCATCGGCGCGGCGAACGGCAGGCCCCAGGCATTGACGTGGAACATCGGCACAACAGGCACCACCGCGTCATTGGCCGAAAGGCTGAGCACATCCATGAAGCTGATCGCCATGGCATGCAGCACGCTGGACCGGTGGCTGTAGAGCACGCCCTTCGGGTCGCCGGTGGTGCCTGAGGTGTAGCACAGGCCGGACGCGGTGTTCTCGTCGAATACCGGCCATTCGAATTCGTCCGACTCGTCCGCGATCAGCGTTTCGTAGCAGACGAGGTTCGGCAGAACCTCCGACTTCGGCATATGCGCCTCGTCGGTCAGGATGACCACGGCCTTCAGCGGTGCCAGCCGGTCGGCCAGCGCTTCGAGGATCGGCAGGAAGGTGAGGTCGGAGAACAGCACGCTGTCGCCGGCATGTTCGATGATGTAGCCGATCTGCTCGCGGAAGAGGCGCGGGTTGATCGTGTGGCACACGAAGCCCGAGCCTGACACGCCGTAGTAAAGCTCCATGTGGCGGTAGCCGTTCCAGGCGAGCGTGCCCACCCGGTCGCCATGCTCAAGGCCGAGCTTCTGCAAGGCGTTGGCGAGCTTCTGGCTGCGCTTCGAAAGATCCGCATAGGTGTAGCGATGGATGGGGCCTTCAACGGTCTTCGAAACCACTTCCGTGCTGCCGTGATAGGTCGCTGCGTGACGCAGGATCGACGACACGAGCAGCGGTGCATTCATCATCATGCCAAGCATGGTCTTCTCCTCCCGGGCAAGAGTAATTCCAGCAAAAGTGTGAAACGGCTTTGCGTCCGGAATTACATGAAAACAAAGGGATAGAGCATTTCCGGCGACTCCGTTCTCGCCGGAAATGCTCTGACTTCAATCAGAACAGGTCGGCGTCGAGCGCCATGATATCGGCAGCGCCGGCGCGGATGGCCGCGTCGAGGCTGACGGTTTGCGGCAGGAGGCGGGCCGCAAAGAAGCGGGCAAGCGCGAGCTTGCGCTGCTTCAGCGGCGTCGTCGCATCGGCCGAGGCTTTTTCGGCCATGCGCACCCAGAGCCAGCCGAAGCTCACCAGCGCGAAGAAGCGCAGGTAGTCGGTGGCGCTTGCTCCGGCCTCCACCGGATCGGCACCCTTGGCCAGCAATTCTTCCGTCAGTTTCTCCAGCCGGGCAAGAGCCTCGATGACCGAGGCCTTAACCGTTTCCAGTTCGGCCGGACCCTTCGTGGTCGAAAGGTCATCGCGCACCAGCGCGAAGAAGCCGCGCGCCACGTCGCCGTTTTCCATCGGCAGCTTGCGGCCGACGAGGTCCATGGCCTGCACGCCGTTGGTGCCCTCGTAGATCTGGGCGATGCGGGCATCGCGCACATACTGCTCCATGCCCCATTCGCGGATATAGCCGTGGCCGCCGAACACCTGCTGCGACTGGACGGCGATCTCGAAGCCGAAATCGGTGAAGGCGGCCTTCACCACCGGCGTCAGCAGCGCGACGA
>JAEXMK010000238.1 GCA_023444445.1 Pseudomonadota bacterium
AGCTGAGCTACGGGTGCGTGCCGTTCCGGTCGTTTCCGGTGGCGTGGCGATCCTCTAAAACGTCCTCATTCCGAATGCAAGCGATTTCGTTTCGAAATTGTCATTTTTCCGCAGCAATTCGCGTATCACATTGATTATATTGTGAATTCCATGTCGACCATTTTCCGCAAGCCTGATGGGGCCACGATTCTACTTGAGATAACGGCTTTTCATGCCTGCTGCCGGCAGGGTTTTTCAGGCGGTTCTCGCAGCCTGTACCGAGGCGGCACGGTCGGCGATTTCGATGCGGAACTGCGTGCCGGGGCCGGGTTTCTCGACAAGCGCGATGGTGCCGCCATGGGCAAGCACAAGTTCACGGGCAATGACCAGCCCGAGGCCAGTGCCGCCGGAGCGGGCCGATCCCCTGAAGGCGGAGAACAGGTTTTCCCTGGCCTTGCGCGGCATTCCCGGCCCATTGTCGTCTATGACGATGCTGACGATGCTGCCGGTCCTCTGGGCTGAGATGGAAAGATTCCTTGGCGCCGCATTCGCCGTGTCGGATTGCAGGGCCTGGACGGCATTGCGGCAGAGGTTGTGGATTACCCGGAAAAGTTGCTCGGAATCCGCATCCACCGTCAGATCGGGCGGAACGCCGTCGTGAAACTCGATGCCGCTATCCGGATCGAGCGCCAGAATATCGCGCACATCCCGCACCAGCAGACTCAAAGGCACCATCTTGCGTTTCGGCGCCCCTTCCGTCGCCTGACCATAGGCCAGAACCTCACCCGTATAGGCCACGGCACGGTCGATGGTGCGCAGCAGTTTCGGCGCGAAACTTCTCACCATCGGGTCCTTGGCGTCGACCAGGCGGTCCGACATAAGCTGTGCGGAGGACAGGATATTGCGCATGTCATGGTTGATCTTCGAGACAGCAAGGCCGAGATCCACGAGGTTCTTCTGCTGCCGCAGCGTTTTCTGCAGCTCCGTCTGCATATCGGCGAGGTGGCGGCCTGCCACCGACAATTCGTCCGTTCCCTCGTCAGGCACGAAAATCCGCTCGGGATTTCCCGGATCCTCGGAAAAATTCTGCATGCCGAGCGTCAGCCGGCGTATCGGCCGGATCATGATGCGGTTGATGGAGACGAAGATCAGGACCGCAGTGACCAGCGACAGGACAATGGAAATCAGGAAAACGTTGCGGGCATAGGCAAGCATTGCCGCCCGCAGCTTGTTTTCACCCAGCACCAGCTCAATGATCGTATCGCTGTCTCCCACCACGTCGAAGACGCGGATGACGCGGTTGCCGCCGAACAACAGGGTGGAAAAGGCATCCCGCACCGCCGCAACCTGCGAAACATCGGAAAGATCATATTGCTCGTCGACGCCGGGCGGTGTTTCCGCCACGGCGAGCAGGCGCGACGTGCCGTCCTTGCGCAGGGCGATAAGCTTCGCTCCGGTCGCCATGAGCGTGTCGTTCTGCACGCTTCGCGGCAGTTCGGCCTGCAGGCCATCGATGACAGCACCGGCGGCGGCGGCCGTGTTCAGGCGATCGCGCAGCCAGGAAAGACGCATATTGGCAACAGAAGGCACGAAGATCAGCACTTCGGCGATCATCACGAAAATCACGGTGAGCAGCAGCAGCCGTCCAGAAAGACCAGCGGTCAATCCCGGCATGCAATGCACCGGATTGTCTTGCGTGCGGTCCAAGCTGTCTACGCCTTTAGAAAACACCGGGCCATGATCCTGTATGCGCGCCGCTGCTTGCGTGGAACGGCTCGGTTTATATGCAGTAGCGATAATAGGACCTAATGGATATTTTTCCAATGCACTGCAAAACAAACGTTTTCATTGCCGGAAAAACAAACGCCGCCCAAACAGGGCGGCGCTGGATGGTAAGCTATGTCAGGCGAAACGGCAGGTCGTCTAGAATTCCTGCCAGTCGCCGTGCGTCGGGGCTGCGGCTGGCTGGGCATTGAGCGCACGGCTGACGCTGTTCATCAACTTGCGGGCCGGAGACGGCACGGCCGCCGTTCTGCCGGAGACTGCAACCGGCCCGACCGATGCTGTCATCGGCCGCAGAGGCTGCTCGATACGGTGGCTGCGCTGCACCGTCTCGGCGCCAACGTTGAAGCGCGTCACCAGTGTTACGAGATGCTCCGCCTCGCTGCTCAGCTTGTGGGTCGCGGCCGAGGTCTCCTCCACCATGGCGGCGTTGCGCTGCGTCACCTGATCCATTTGGTTGATGGCGGTATTGACTTCGTGCAGTCCGGTAGACTGCTCCCTGGCAGCCGTCGCGATCGAATGGATGTGCTCGTTGATCGCCAGAACGCGGGTTTCGATTTCGCTCAATGCGCTACCGGTTCTCTGCACCAGCGACACACCGCGTCCGACCTCTTCGCCGGATTTGGTGATCAGCGCCTTGATGTCCTTGGCAGCCGTTGCGGAACGCTGCGCGAGTTCCCGCACTTCCTGGGCGACGACAGCGAACCCCTTGCCGGCCTCGCCTGCCCGCGCCGCTTCCACACCGGCATTCAGCGCCAGAAGGTTGGTCTGGAAGGCGATCTCATCGATGACATTGATGATCTGGCTGATTTCGCGCGAGGCGTGCTCGATGCGATCCATGGCGGAAACGGCGTCGCGCACGACGTTGGCGGATTCTTCCGTCTTCTGTTTGGTTTCGGCCACCATGGCGCTGGCTTCCTGCGCACGATCGGTGGAATTGCGCACGACAGCGGTGATTTCATCCAGTGCTGCAGACGTTTCCTCCAGCGCGGCTGCCTGTTGTTCCGTCCGCTTCGACAGATCGTCGGCCGCCGAACGCAGTTCACCCGCATTGCCGCTGATGCCTTGCGTGCTGCCGCGCACTTCGCGCATGGTTTCCCGCAGCTTGTCGAGCGTGTCGTTCACATTCGCCTGGAGTTCAGCGAACACGCCGCGGAACTCGCCATCCATCCTGCCCGTGAGGTCACCGCGCGCCAGGCATTCGATGACGCGGCTGGTCTCGGACACGCCATTATGGACGCCCGTGAGCAGCGAATTGATCGTCGCGGCGAAACGGTTGAGGTTGTCGTCGCCATAATCCTTGGTGATGCGCCGGCTGAAATCACCCTGGGCAGCAGCGTCGACAACGATGGCCATGCCGGCCTGCAGTTCGTCGCTCTTGGCTCGCATTGCTGTCTCCTGAGCGTGCATGCGGCGCACCTCGCGGCCATTTCGCTTGAAGACCTCGACGGCAGCAGCCATTTCGCCGATCTCGTCGTTACGGCCGAGATAAGGGACGTCCGCATCCAGATTTCCATCAGCAACAGTATTCATCACCTGCGAAACCCGGCGGATGGGCGCGCTGAGCTGTCGCGTTCCAATGTAGATACCAAAGACGGCACCGGCACCCACACCTGCAACCGTCACAGCGACGATAATCCAGAATATGGTGGAGCTGAAGGAATCGACACCGGCCTTTACAACTTCCAGCTCGGCGAGGTCGTTCTTAACCACGCTGTCGATTTCAGCCTGATAGGCCTTGCGGTTGGCGCGGTTCGCCTCGTTGTTGCCCTGGTGACCCGCAGCCTGCGGCCCGCTTTCCTTCGCCAGGCGAGCGGTCTCCAGGCGGAAGGTTCGGAATTCCTTTGATCGGCCGACAAGCTTGTCGAAATTCGCCTGCTGGTCTGCCGGCACCAGCGGAGCCCAAGCGGCAATCAGCTTTTCCATGGCGTCGAGGTTTTTAACAATGCCGTCCGCAAAGGGGGTGGCTGCGGCAATGTCGGCCGCTGCGTAAACACCGCGCGCTTCCATGACGACCGCCGTTACCAGACGATTGAGCGCCTCACCCTTGTAGGCCCTTTCGGCTGTTTCCTCGAAATGATGCGACCGAACCCAGAATTCGTTGATCGCATAGATGGACAAACCGCCGATTGAACAGGCCACAAGGCTCATCAGCCCGACAAGAAGATTAATACGACCGCGAATTCTCAATTTCGTTCCCCCCAACAAAAACCAGCCGCGCGATGAAATGGGAAGCTGGCATAACTTTTCGCGTCACAAGATTTATCAATCGGGCATTAAGAAAGAATTTCGGATTTTATTGATTGCCCGTCAGAATCAGGCATGGCCGGCAGTCGGCGAAGAAGATGGCGGTGCGTTTTCCGCAAAAGGTGAAGTGCTAAAACCCCTTCGGCAATTGACTTTGCTCGGCCTATGCCCTTATAAGCCGCGCACGCTCGGCCATTGAAAGCTCGCCCAGGCGGGGTTAGCCGTGCAAAAAACGAAACGCTCTTGCAAATAATTGCAAATTCAAGAAGGGCCGCAC
>JAEXMK010000243.1 GCA_023444445.1 Pseudomonadota bacterium
GTCCGCATCAGCCTGACCGAAGAAGGCCAGACAATCGCCGAAACGGTTGCTCGCCTTTATGAACGCCACGTCGGCTCGATCGAAAAGGTCGGCGGCATCGGCACCGGCGAGTTCTCCGAAATGAACAAGCTGCTGCAGCGCCTCGATCGCTTCTGGAACGACTCGATCGCTTACCGCCTGTAATTCCGCGACGGTATCACTGTTTAAGCCGGGGGCATCCTTTGCTCCCGGCTTGTGGATTCCATGCCCTGGCGCCAGGCTCTTCTACCTGTCAAGCCCGACCATCCGACAAGCCTTCGCCCTGTTTTTCATGGGAACACAGCTTCGTGAGAAGAGGGCCGTGACACGAATCGGCCATATTGATATGGGACGCGCAAGTCTAAGGAGCCGGCTTTTTCTCCTGTTGTTGCGGCAAGTGCCGATTGTACTGCCAGACACCAGCACCCTGATCATGCGTATCGGGTAATCCCGGCCGGCAGGCACGTTGTACGTGTTTGTTAATCATATTGATTTAGGCATTGTTCAGAATGCCGAAGAGAGTGGCTGGTAGGTAGAATGACAAAGAAATCCGTTTCCGATTCCGTATCGCGCCGTACGCTTCTGCGTTCGGCCGTTTCCGTTGGTGTCGCAGCACTTGCCGCGCCGGCCTTGGCGCAGAACGCGCTTAACGACCTCATGGGCTCTTCGCGCCGTGGCAACTGGGATGACCAGTTCGACGCCAATACATCGCGTTCGGCCGTGGGTGTCGTTTCCAACAATCCGGTTCTCGGCCGCGAAGCCCCTGTCTATATGCAGCAGGCGATCATGCAATATCAGCAGATCGTGCAGAATGGCGGCTGGCCGGAGGTTCCGGCGTCGCAGCAGCGTCTGCAGATCGGCGTCTCCGATCCCTCCGTTCAGGCGCTGCGTCAGCGACTGATGGTATCGGGCGACTTGCCGCGTGAAGCCGGCATTTCCAGCGCCTTCGACTCCTATGTCGATGGCGCGCTGAAGCGTTTCCAGGCCCGTCACGGCCTTCCGGCTGACGGCGTCAGCGGCGAATACACCACCAAGGCCCTCAATGTGTCCGCGCAGATCCGCCTGGCGCAGCTGCAGACCAACCTCGTGCGCATCCAGTCCATGTCCGGCGACCTCGGTCAGCGTCACCTGATGGTGAATATTCCGGCTGCCGCCATTGAAGCCGTTGAAAACGAACGCGTCGTGCTGCGCAACACTGCCGTTGTCGGCCGCGCCAGCCGCCCGACCCACGTTATCAATTCCAAGATTTACGAGGTCATCCTCAACCCTTACTGGACTGCACCGCGCTCGATCGTCGAAAAGGACATCGTGCCGTTGATGCAGAAGGACCCGACCTATCTGGAGCGTAACAACATCCGCCTTATCGACGGCAAGGGACAGGAAGTCTCGCCGACCACGGTCGACTGGTTTGCGCCGAAGGCACCGAACCTGATGTTCCGCCAGGACCCCGGCAAAATCAACGCCATGTCCTCGACGAAGATCAACTTCCACAATCCGAACAACGAATACATGCATGACACGCCGCAGCAGGGCCTGTTCAACAAGCTGATGCGTTTCGAGTCCTCCGGTTGCGTGCGCGTGCAGAACGTCCGCGACCTGACGTCGTGGCTGCTGCGCGACACGCCCGGCTGGTCGCGCCAGGAAATGGAACGCGTCATTGCATCGCGCGTCAACACGCCGATCAAGCTTGCACAGGAAGTGCCTGTCTACTTCGTCTACATCACCGCATGGTCGGCGAAGGACGGCGTTGTTCAGTTCCGTGACGATATCTACGGCAAGGACGGCAATGCCGAACTGGCGCTGAACACCACGGCGGGCATGGAACAGCCGGCCGGTGCCGTAGACGACGATCTGCTGCCGCGCAACTGATCCGGCTTTGCTGTCAGTTTCTTACCGCGAATGAAGGCTGCGCTTCGCCGGGGGGGCGTAGCCCACATACGCCGTCACCCCGGACCTGATCCGGGGTCCAGTGCGATCAAGTCCTTGATCGCGAGATGGCCCCTTCACGGCGCAGACGCGCCGTTACTGGATGCCGGATCTAGTCCGGCATGACGGGAGGAAAGCTTGTCGCCTTTCCTCATAAGTCTGATCCTCTCTGCTGCGTGCGACTTTTTCTCTTCCTCACCGCTGCTTTAAAAAAACAACTGCCATTTTTCGTCGCAACGTCGCAGTTTGACGGGCAAATCTCGCACCTCGTATTGCTCTTGTCGGGGCAGGGCGCTAAGACCCCATCGCATTACTGTTTCAGGAGCCTTCATCATGTCGAACACAGATGCTTTCTTCTCCCGCCCGCTTGCCGAAGCCGATCCGGATATTTTCGGCGCGATCGAGAAGGAACTGGGTCGCCAGCGCCACGAGATCGAACTGATTGCCTCGGAAAACATCGTCTCCCGCGCCGTGCTTGAAGCGCAGGGTTCGATCATGACCAACAAATATGCCGAGGGCTATCCGGGCAAGCGTTATTATGGCGGCTGCCAGTTCGTCGACATCGCTGAAGAACTCGCGATCGAGCGCGCCAAGAAGCTGTTCGGCGTCAACTTCGCCAACGTCCAGCCGAACTCCGGTTCGCAGATGAACCAGGCCGTGTTTCTCGCACTGCTTCAGCCGGGCGACACCTTTATGGGCCTCGATCTGAACTCGGGCGGTCACCTGACCCATGGTTCCCCGGTCAACATGTCCGGCAAGTGGTTCAACGTCGTGTCATACGGTGTACGCGAAGGCGACAACCTGCTCGACATGGACGAAGTGGAGCGTAAGGCCAAGGAACATAAGCCGAAGCTCATTCTCGCCGGTGGCACCGCTTATTCGCGCGTCTGGGACTGGAAGCGCTTCCGCGAAATCGCTGATGCAGTCGGTGCATACCTGATGGTCGATATGGCCCACATCGCCGGCCTCGTCGCCGGTGGCCAGCATCCGTCGCCATTTCCGCATTGCCATGTTGCCACCACGACGACGCACAAGTCTCTGCGCGGCCCACGCGGTGGCATGATCCTCACCAATGACGAGGATCTGGCCAAGAAGTTCAACTCTGCCGTCTTCCCCGGCCTGCAGGGCGGCCCGCTGATGCATGTCATCGCCGCCAAGGCCGTCGCCTTCGGTGAGGCCCTTCAGCCTGAATTCAAGGACTATGCCGCACAGGTCGTCAAGAACGCCAAGGCACTGGCCGAAACCCTGATCGAAGGCGGTCTGGATGTCGTTTCCGGCGGCACCGACAACCACCTGATGCTGGTCGACCTTCGCAAGAAGAACGCGACAGGCAAGCGCGCGGAAGCCGCACTCGGCCGCGCCTACATCACCTGCAACAAGAACGGCATTCCTTTCGACCCGGAAAAGCCCTTCGTCACATCTGGTGTCCGTCTCGGCACGCCGGCTGGCACGACGCGCGGTTTCAAGGAAGCCGAATTCCGCGAAATCGGCAAGCTGATCGTCGAGGTTCTCGATGGTCTGAAGGTTGCCAATTCGGATGAAGGCAATGCCTCCGTCGAGGCTGCGGTGCGTGAAAAGGTCGTCGGCCTGACGGACCGTTTCCCGATGTATCCGTACATGTAAGGAAAGAAGACGATGCGCTGCCCATTCTGCGGTTCCGAAGACACACAGGTCAAGGACTCGCGTCCGGCGGAGGACAACACCTCCATCCGCCGGCGGCGCATCTGCCCGGATTGCGGCGGCCGCTTTACGACCTATGAGCGCGTGCAACTGCGCGAGCTGATGGTCATCAAGAAAAGCGGCCGCAAGCTTCCTTTCGACCGCGAAAAGCTGGTGCGTTCCTTCGAGATCGCGCTGCGCAAGCGACCGGTTGATCGTGACCGGATCGAACGCGCCGTGTCGGGCATTGCCCGCCGTCTGGAAAGCTCCGGCGAGACGGAAATCCCCTCGGAAGAAATCGGCCTGCAGGTTTTGGAAGCGCTGAAAAGCCTCGATGACGTGGCGTTCGTGCGTTACGC
The DNA here is from genome assembly GCA_023444445.1 of Pseudomonadota bacterium. Taxonomy (GTDB): domain Bacteria; phylum Pseudomonadota; class Alphaproteobacteria; order Rhizobiales; family Rhizobiaceae; genus Agrobacterium. The sequence goes on from JAEXMK010000243.1 coordinate 3,963, forward strand.
CTCCGTCTATCGCGATTTCAGCCATGCCGAAGATTTCGAGAACGTCATTGCCGAAATCAACGCTAAGATCGCGCGCGACACCGACGCTGGAGCATAGAAGTGATGAGCCGTGCCGATGACGAAAGGTTCATGGCGCGGGCCATCGAGGTTTCGCTTCGCCACCAGGGCCAGACGCTGACCAACCCCTCAGTCGGTTGTGTTCTCGTCAAAGACGGACAAATCATCGCCGAAGCCGTGACCGCCATCGGCGGTCGGCCCCATGCCGAACGCCAGGCGCTGGAACTGGCCGGCGAGGCAGCGCGCGGCGCAACGGCCTATGTCACGCTCGAACCCTGCTCGCACTGGGGCAAGACACCGCCCTGCGCCAATGCCCTGGTGGAATACGGCGTCGCCCGCGTCGTGGTGGCGGTGGATGATCCGGACGAGCGTGTTTCCGGCCGTGGTTATCAGATATTGCGCGATGCTGGCGTTGTCGTGGAAACCGGTCTGCTGCGTGCCGAAGCACAACGGGCGCTCGTCGGTTATCTCACACGGCAGATGAAAAAACGTCCGCATGTGATTCTGAAGCTTGCGGTTTCTGCTGACGGCATGATCGGCAGGCAAGGCGAGGGGCAGGTGGCGATCACCGGTCCCGAGGCTCGCCATGCTGTGCATGAGCTGCGGGCGCGTTGTGATTGCATCCTCGTTGGTATCCGTACTGCTATTGCGGATGATCCGGAACTGACGGTTCGAATTGCAGGTCTTGAGGATCGCTCGCCGGTGCGGATCGTGCTGGATCGTCAGTTTGCATTGCCATTAACGTCGAAGCTGGTGCGGAGTGCGCGGGAAGTTCCGGTGGTGGTTGCCGCTTTACCCCCCTCTGCCCTGCCGGGCATCTCCCCCTCAAGGGGGGAGATCGATGGAGCGCTGCTCCGCCCTGCATCGACGGCTGAAGAGGGTGCGTCTAGGGCGCGATTTGAACGAGCGGACAGCCCCTTGCCAATCTTCCCCCTTGAGGGGGAGATGCCCGGCAGGGCAGAGGGGGGTAACCCCGACCACCGACGCGAACAACTAATCAGCGCCGGCGTCCAGATCCTCGAAGCCCCCACCCTCGAAAACCTCCTCCACACGCTCGCCGAAGGCGGCATGTCGGAACTTCTGGTCGAAGGCGGCGCTTTTGCCGCAAAATCATTCCTTGAAGCTGGATTGGTGGATCGTATCATGCTTTTTGAGAGCCCCGTCGTGATCGGCAAGGGCGGCATTGAAACGCCGCTCAGCCGTGCCGACATCAAGGGCGACTATGCTCTGATCAGTGAAACCGCCTACGGGCCGGATCGCTGCTTCAATTATGAAAGGCCGATTTGATGTTTACCGGAATTGTCACCGACGTGGGTACTGTATCCGAACTGGAAGCCCTTGCAGAAGGCGTGCGCCTGCGCGTGGCGACCAATTACGATCCGAAGACCATCGATATGGGCGCATCGATCTCCCATGGCGGTGTATGCCTGACGGTGACGAAGTTGCCTGAGGACGGCAGCAACGAGCGCTGGTACGAGGTCGAGGCGTGGGAAGAGGCGCTGCGCCTGACGACGATTGCCGGATGGCAAAAGGGCACGCATGTCAATCTCGAGCGGGCGCTGAAGATCGGCGACGAGCTCGGCGGCCACATCGTTTCCGGCCATGTTGATGGCAAGGCGGAAATCCTGTCCGTGGAATCCGAAGGCGAGGCGGTGCGTATCCGCCTGCGTGCGCCGGAACATCTGGCGAAATTCGTGGCCCCCAAGGGTTCCATCGCACTCGACGGTACGTCGCTCACTGTCAACGCCGTCGAAGGCACGGATTTCGATGTGCTGCTGATCCGACACACACTTACCGTGACCACTTGGGGCGAACGCCGGCCGGGTGATTTCGTCAATTTCGAGGTCGACACCATGGCGCGTTACGCCGCACGGCTTGCGGAATTTCCCTCGGCTTAGCCAGACGATGCTCCAAGGCTGAAAATTTCTCTCCCGTCATTCCGGCCTTGGGCCTGAATTCAGCCAGCCCACGTCCTTGGGTACGGTGCAGATGCCTGCCCGCCGTGCTGCCGGAACGGTACTGGTGGGGCTCGGCGTCCATCTCGCCTTTCAGAAAACCTGATTGTCTCGGAGCCGGGCCGGGAAACTTTAAACCCGGCCAAATGCCCGGCGGACGCGGCCCCTTGCGCCGCTGACACATGAAATTACTTGCCAAAAACAGCCAGCCGTGGTTTGACCGCCGCAAAAGCCGGTATGATCCGGCATCAAGCTTTTCAGGAAAATATCATGTCCAAACCCCATCTTCTTATCGTGGAAGCACGTTTTTACGACGATATGGCGGATGCCC
>JAEXMK010000248.1 GCA_023444445.1 Pseudomonadota bacterium
ATGGGTGCTTTCGCCGGATGGTTACACCATCCTGCCCATGCGCCGTCCCACCACGATAAGTACGTTAAGATTTTTCATGGGCCGGAGTGTTAGCCACAAAAGCCCCAGCCGTCAACGCATATTGCGGGAAAAAATCACCGCCGCCTTCTTTTATTACCCGAAAGTGGAGTTTCGCGAAATTTTCGAACGCGGCAGATACACCTGTTGTTAAGCATAATCTTTTATACCGAGATAGCAGATGCCGCCCGAACCACCGCAATCATCCGCACGTACCGGGAAAAAATGTGAATAACGACACGTTTCATAACGCGTCCCGCGCGGGCGAAAACGAACGGCGATCCGGCGAGCAGCCGGCGAACCGCATGCTCGGCCGCGTCATCGCCTGCAACGGTGCGCAAGCCACCATTGCGGCCGAAACCGAACCGGGGACCACGGACGTGTCGCAGCTCTGGTCCGTCGGACGCCTGATCTCCATCGAAATGGGGACAAGCCGTGTCGCGGCGCTCGTCTTTGCCATGCGCACCGGTGAAGAATACTGGGCGGCAGACAGACCGAACAGGCTGCTGATCGACGTTGAGCTGGTGGGCGAGGTCTACCGCAGCGAGGACGGCAGCGAACGTTTTTCCTCCGGCATCTCTCGTTACCCCTATCTCGGCGCGGTGGCGCACCGCATCCGTACCAGCGACCTTGCGAAGATTTACGACAGCGGCAAGCGCGATGCCTGCGTCATCGGCAAGCTGACGCAGGACGACACGATCAATGCCGCCATCAGCATTCCGCAGATGCTTGCCAAACATTTCGCCGTCGTCGGCTCGACGGGCGTGGGCAAGACCACCGCCGTTTCATTGCTTCTGAACAAGGCGATCGAGACCGATCCGAAGCTGCGTGTCCTCATTCTCGATCCGCACAATGAATTCGCGGCCGCTTTTCCCGATCATTCCGTTGTCATCGATACGGACACGCTGGACCTTCCCTTCTGGCTGATGCGGCTCGAGGAATTTGCCGAGGTGATTTTCCGCGGCCGCAAGCCCGTGCCGCAAGAGATGGATTTCCTCCGTGACCTCATTCCGGAAGCGAAAAAGGCGTTTCGCGGCACAGACGGTTCCGCTGTCCGCCGCACATCCGACAAGAGTGCGATCACGCCGGATACGCCAGTGCCGTACCGCGTCGCCGATCTCCTCGCCCTCATCGACGAGCGCATCGGCCGGCTGGAAGGCCGCGACGAAAAACCGGCGTTACGCACGTTGAAAGGCCGCATCCTCTCGGCAGTCAACGATACGCGCTATAATTTCATGTTCTCGAGCAATACGATCAACGACAACATTCTCGAGACGGTCGCGCATATCTTCCGCATCCCCGGGCAAGGCAAGCCGATTTCGGTGTTCCAGCTGTCAGGCATCCCCTCCGAGGTGGTAAATTCGGTGGTCTCCGTGCTCTGCCGCATGTCCTTCGAGCTGGCGGTTCTGGCCCGCGGTTCGCTGCATATGCTTATCGTCTGCGAAGAAGCGCATCGTTATGTTCCGGCTGACCCCGAGCGCGGCTTTTTTCCCACCCGGCAATCCATCGCCCAGATCGCCAAGGAAGGCCGCAAATACGGCATTTCACTCGGCGTCATCAGCCAGCGGCCAAGCGAATTGGATCAGACCATCCTGTCGCAATGCTCGACCTTGTTCGCCATGCGGCTATCGAATGAGATCGACCAGAAGATCATCCTGTCCGCGGTGCCGAATGCATCGACATCGACCACCAGCTTCCTGTCGTCCATCGGCAATGGTGAAGCCATCGCCTTCGGCGAGGCCGTGAGTGTGCCGATGCGCATGCGTTTCGACCGTGTAGCCACGGTCAAGCTGCCGAAGGCGAGCGGAACGATCAGCCATGCGAACCACGAGACCCCGGACACAGTCGACCTGAACAGCATCGTCACCCGCATGCGCGCCACGGCCAAGCCCGTCATTACCGGCTTCCAGCAAAGCGTGGAAGCGGCTTTTTCCGACCAGCCGGAACCGGCGGCATTCCAGGCGACGGACGACGTCGATCGCTGGAAGCGTGAACTGGGGACATCCGCAACGGAGGGATATGAACCCTACCGCCCCGATATGCTGCCCGGACGCGTGTCGCCAGCGCCATCCCATACGGCGACCACGGATGCCACCTCCGGCGCCGTCAGCGAATTGCGCAAGGCCGGTTTCCAGATGCAGACACAGAATGGCCCGCCGGAAGCAGAGACCCGCCCTTCGCTGCGCGAAAGCTTCTTGAAGAAACCGCTCGGCAGCCTTTATCGCAAGGACTAGGCCTTTTCACGGCTGGATGCGCGTCCAGTCGTCCCCCATCTGGTTGCGGAACCAGGTCATCTGCCGCTTGGCATATTGACGGGTCGCAGCCGCCGATCTTTCGATCACCTCCGCCTGGCTCATGCGTCCCGCCAGCATATCGGCTATCTGAGAAACGCCGATCGCCTTCATCGCCGTTGCATCCGGTGGAAGATTGAGCGCCAAAAGCGCCTGCACCTCCTCCACCGCGCCGCTTTCCATCATGGCCTCGAAACGGCGGTTGATACGGTCATGCAGTACTGGCCTCTCCGGCAGGACGACGAATTTCTGCACCCGCTCGGGATCGACAATCATAGGGCCCCGGGCCTGCTGGAAATCCCGGATCGATTTCCCCGTCGCCTCGAGCACTTCAAGCGCCCGGACGATACGCTGCCCGTCGCCCGGCTGCAGCGTCTCCGCCATGGCCGGATCGCGGCTGGACAATTCGGCATGAAGCTTTGCCGCTCCCTCCTCGATCAACCGGGCGCGCAGCCCTTCGCGGATGCCTTCCGGAATGACGGGCATATCGGAGAGGCCGCCGGTCAGCGCCTTGAAATAAAGCCCCGTGCCACCGACGATGACAGGGAAACGCCGCTGCACGCGTAAATCCGAAAGCAGGGCGGAGATGTCCCGCAGCCATTCGCCGGTTGAATAGGCGTTGCTGGCCGGCACATGGCCATAAAGACAATGTGGCACGCCCTCCATTTCGTCTTCCGAAGGCCGGGCGGTCAGCACCCGCAGCGTGTCATAAACCTGCATGCTGTCGGCATTGATGACGACACCGTTCCGCTCCCGCGCTAAGCGAAGCGCAAGCGCGGACTTGCCGCTTGCCGTCGGGCCGGGTATCAGGATCGCATCAAAATTCTCATCAAGGTTCTTCATCATGGCTCTGGTTGCCACGCTTATCGCCAATCCGTCAAATCCTGTTCTGACACCGGCCCTCGGCGAAGCGGCCGCAAAGGCCGTCAATGCATCGGGCCTTTATTGGCTGGCCGATGGCATCGCCTGCGATATCGCCCTGCCCTCCGGCACCGCAACCGAGCAGGCGCGCAGCGCAATTGCTGCCACGCTTGCCGGGAAACCGGTTGATATCGTCATCCAGGAACAGGACCAGCGTCGCAAGAAGCTTCTGATCGCCGACATGGATTCGACCATGATCGGCCAGGAATGCATCGACGAACTGGCGGCTGAAGTCGGGCTGAAGGAAAAGGTCTCCGCGATTACCGCCCGCGCCATGAATGGCGAGGTCGCTTTTGAACCTGCCCTGCGCGAGCGCGTGGCGCTGCTGAAAGGCCTGCCCGTCTCCGTCATCGATGACGTCATCGAGAAGCGCATCACCCTCACACCAGGTGGCAAGGAACTCATCGCAACCATGAAGGCGAAGGGTTATTACACGGCCCTCGTGTCAGGCGGTTTCACCGTCTTCACCAGCCGTGTCGCGGCCATGCTTGGTTTCGATGAGAATCGCGCCAATCTGCTCGGCGAGGCCAATGGCGAGCTTGATGGCACCGTTGCCGAACCCATTCTCGGCAAACAGGCCAAGGTGGATGCGCTGAACGATATTGCCGCAAAGCTCGGCATTCCGCCTGATGAGGCAATGGCGGTTGGTGATGGTGCCAACGATCTCGGCATGCTGCATGTGGCCGGCGCCGGCGTTGCCCTGCATGCCAAACCCGCCGTCGCCGCCGAAGCGCAGATGCGCATCGACCACGGCGACCTGACCGCGCTTCTTTACATCCAGGGCTATCGCAAGACGGATTTTGTCATTCCATGATCATTCGCGAAACACAAAGACTCATTCTGCGCGAGTGGAAGGAGAGCGACCGCGACCTTTTTCGCGAGATCAACGCCGACGAAAAGGTCATGGAATTTTTCCCTTTCCGCCGCAGCCACGCGGAAGCAGACGCCGTGCTGGAAACCATCAATGGCATGATCCGCGGCAGCGGTTATGGCTTCTACGCCATGGAGCTGCGTGAGACCGGCGAAGTCATGGGGTTCTGCGGCATATCACCCGTCATGAACCTCGATCCGCCCTTCCCGCTCGGCACCATGGAAATCGGCTGGCGGCTCGCGACCCGCTTCTGGGGGAATGGCTATGTCACCGAAGCCGCGCAATCCCTTCTCGTCATGGCCTTCGATGAAAAGGAGACGCCCGAAATCGTCTCCTTCGCCGTGCACGACAACCATCGTTCGACGGCGGTTATGGAACGCATCGGCCTCAGGCGCGATCCTTCCCGCGATTTCGACCATCCGCGCGTCCCGGAAGAGACCCACCCGCATTTGCGTCCGCATGTCACCTACGCGCTGACGCTGGAGGAGTGGCGGGCGCGATAAGACGTTTGCCCGCCAACCCAGAACCTCATTTCACCGCGGCATTGCCACCATCGGCAAACAGCGCCGCCCCGGCAACAAAACTTGCCATCGGGCTCGCAAGAAAAAGCGCTGCCTGCGCAATTTCTTCCGGCTCGGCAATGCGTTTCATCGCATGCAGGCCGGCCGCCCATTCTTTCTGCGCCTGATCGCCTGCCATGGGCGTATCAACACCCCCGGGTAGCAGCGCATTGGCCCGAATGCCATTGGCGGCATAGTCGGCGGTAATGCCTTTCACCAGACCCATTAGCCCTGCCTTCGCAGCACCATAAGCCGACATGCCCGGTATGCCGACGCTGGTGCCGACGAAGCTCGAGGTGAAGACAATCGATCCGCCGCCCCGCCTCAACATCAATGGAATTTGATGGCGCGCGCCAAGGAAGGCAGAGGTCAGGTTGACCTTGAGCACGTATTCCCATTCATCGGCCGAAATCTCCGCCATTGGCTTGGCGGCACCGACCCCACCCGCATTGTTGACGGCAATATCGAGGCCCCCGAAGACGCTGACTGCCGCGTCCGCCGCCCGGGCATGCGTTTCCGCGATACCGGCGTCACCGGAAACCGCGTGCACACGACCACCCGCTGCGCCAATCTCCGCGGCAACTTCATCCAGCGCCTTTTTACCACGCGCATTGATGACAACGGCCGCGCCGTGGCTGGCAAACAGCGTTGCCGTCGCACGGCCGATTCCTGACGACGCGCCAATGACGATGGCAATCTTGTTTTCGAGTAATTTCATATCCTTGGCCTCCATTTGATAGAGACCAAGGGATAGGCATCTGAAGACGCCGTAACCACCCGATTCCTGACGGATCGGGCGAAAAGCATTTTATTCCAGCGGCAGCGCCACAACGCGCAGATTGCCCTGGGCATCCGCCACCATCATATGCGCATTCTTGCGGCCCTCGGACTTCAGGCCGTTGACACGCACCAGCACGTCGCCGGGCACTTCCATGAAATCCTGCCCGACTTCGACGATGACGTCACCAGCCTTCATGCCCTTCTGTTCAGCGGGAGAACCGGGAGCGACGCTGGCGACAAGCACGCCTTCCACGCTTTCGGCAATGCCCTTTTCCGCGCGCAGTTCATTGCTCAGCACCACGAGGTCCATACCAAGCACGCTCTGCGGCGCCTCGCGGACTTCCGGCGTCTGGTCCTGCGCCTGATCGTCGCCGCCGTCTTTGTCTTCAGGCACAACCATGCCACCATCGCCGTCTTCGCTCTGCTGGTCGTCGGTCGAGGCCTTCTCGTCGTTCGTATCCTGCAATTGCCCGAGCTTGACCTTCACGGTCTCTTCCTTGCCGTCGCGATAGACAACAACATCGACTTCCTTGCCAACCGGGCTTTCCGCCACGATGCGCAGGAGATCACGCATTTCATTGATGTCCTTGCCGTCGAATTTCAGGACGACGTCGCCAGCCTGGATCGGGCCGTTTTCCACCGGACCACCCTTGGCAACGCCTGAAATAAGCGCGCCCTTGGCGCTGTCCATACCAAGGCTCGCCGCCACGTCATCGGTGACCGGCTGCACGCGCACGCCGAGCCAGCCGCGACGGGTCTCACCGAACTCGATCAGCTGCTGGACGATATTCTGGGCAAGCTCTGTGGGCACGGCGAAACCGATACCGATCGAACCACCGCTCGGCGAAATGATCGCCGTATTGATGCCGATCACCTCACCCTTCATGTTAAAGAGCGGGCCACCGGAGTTGCCCTTGTTGATCGCCGCATCCGTCTGGATGAAATTGTCATAGGGACCGGCATTGATGTTACGGCCGCGCGCGGAAATGACGCCCACGGTCAGCGATCCGCCAAGGCCGAAGGGATTACCCACGGCCATCACCCAGTCGCCGATCCGCATACTGCGCGAATCACCGAACTTGACTGCCTTCAACGGTGCCTTCGGCTCCACCTTCAGGACGGAAAGGTCCGTCTTGGTATCGGTGCCGACCAGCGTCGCCTTGAGCTTGGAGCCATTCGGGAAAATCACCTCGATGGCGTCAGCACCCTCGATGACGTGGTTGTTGGTGACGACATAACCGGCCGGGTCGATCACGAAACCCGACCCCAGCGAATTGACCTTTTCGCCGCCTTCCGGCTTCTGGCTGTCGAAGTAGTCCTTGAAGAATTCCTGGAACGGTGAACCTTCCGGCAGCTTTGGCGGAACGGGCCCCTTGCCCTCGGTCTTGACGTTCTGCGACGTGGAAATATTCACCACCGCATCGAGCAGCGGCGCGGCGAGATCAGCCACCGATTCCGGCCCATGGCTCTGCGCTCTTGCTGCAACCGGCGCCGAAAGGCTACCCGCGACAAGCGCGATGCCCGCGAATGCGGCAATGCTGCTGCGAAAAGGCGAAAGAAGGGTCACGGCCATAAGCGTCCTCGCGTTTCAAATCGTCATGCCCTGCATATATCGTCAAAGCATAAGGCGGAATGATGAAGTGTAAAAATACCTTTTCGTGAACGGGCTGCTAACACCATGCCCGCAACCACAGCTTTGGCACGAAAACCAATCAAAAAGAAAGGGCCGGTAAAAACCGGCCCCTTCAAAATCAATCGATCCGCTATCAATTTGCCGGTGCCGGTTGAGGCGCAGCCGGAGCGGCAGGAGCCGCGCCGTTGATGTTGTTGAAATAACGGAAGAAGGTCGAATCCGGGGATAGGACCAGCGTTGTGCCGGTGCCGTTCAGCGAGTTGGCATAAGCCGACATCGAGCGATAGAACTCAAAGAAATCAGGATCACGCTGGAAAGCCTCGCCAAATACCTTGTTGCGTTCGGCATCGCCTTCACCACGAAGCACTTCGGACTGACGGCGGGCATCGGACTCGAACTCGACAACCTGACGGTCGGCGATAGCGCGGCGACGCTGGGCTTCTTCGTTACCCCGGGCGCGGATCAGTTCCGCTTCGGCCAGACGCTCCGACTTCATACGCTCGAAGGTCTGCTGAGAGACTTCCTGCGTGAGGTCGGTACGGCGGATGCGGACATCCACAATGCTGATGCCAAGCGATTCCGCGTCGGGACGCAGATCGTCACGCACTTCCTGCATCATCGATGCGCGTGCATCCGACAGTGCCGATTCGAAGCCGCGCAGACCGTAGACCCGACGCAGCGACGCATCGAGACGGGTGCGCAGGCGCGATTCCGCCGACATCTGGTCACCCGAGACCGTCTGGCGGAAGCGGCGTGCATCCGTGATGCGATAGACCACGAAAGCATCAACCTCGTAGAACTTGCCGCCGGAGACCTGAACGCGGATATTATCATGATCGAAACGCAGGGCGCGGTTCTCGATGTATTGCACGCGATCAGCGTCCATGAAGGCGAAAGGCAGCTTGAAATAGAGGCCCGGCGCCGTTTTGACATCCTGAATCTGACCGAAGCGGACAACGATGGCCTGCTGGCGCTCATTGACCACAAAGATCGACGAATAGCCGAAGAAAAGCAGGACGGCGAGACCGACGAGAACGGCCGTAAGACGGTTACTCATATCAGTTGCCTCCCTGCTGTGCTGCGCCCGGATTGTTGCGCATGATCTCGTTCAGAGGCAGATAGGGCACGACGCCCTGTTTCTCGTCGATGATGATCTTGTTGGAACCCTTCAGAACCTGCTCCATCGTTTCCAGGAACATGCGCTGACGGGTTACGTCGGGCGCCGTGCGATACTGGTCATAGATGGAAATGAAGCGCTGCGCCTCACCCTGTGCCTCGTTGACGACGCGCGATTTGTAGGCGTTCGCTTCTTCGAGGATCTGCGCGGCCTGACCGCGGGCGGCACCGAGCTTCTGGTTGGCGTACTGGTTGGCTTCCTGAACGAAGCGATCCTCGTCCTGTTCTGCACGCTGCACTTCGTCGAACGCATCAGCCACTTCGCGCGGCGGAGCCGCATCTTCGATGGCCACGGCATTGATGGAGATGCCGGCGCCATAACCGTCCATGGTGGACTGGATGATGCTGCGTACATCAGCCGCAATCGCCTGACGGTTATCGCGGAAGATATCCTGTGCCGGACGACGGCCGACGACTTCGCGCATGGCGCTTTCGGAAACCTGCTGCAGCGTTTCCGCCGGTGTGTCGACGTTGAAGAGATAGGACTTCGGATCGGAGACCGTATAGAGCACCGAGAACTGGACATTGACGATGTTCTGGTCGCCCGTCAGCATCACGCCGCTCGATGAAGAGGACGAGGCGCGCGAACCGATATTCTGCTGCTGCTCGGTAACCTTGACGATTTCCACCGTCTCGATCGGCCAGAGATGGAAATGCAGGCCCGGCATCGAGATTTCATCCTTCGGACGGCCAAAACGCAGCTCCACGCCGCGCTCATCCGGCTGAACGGTGTAGATGGACTGGATGCCGAGGAAAACCAGAAGGATGAGAACCACGATGGCGACCACGCCGCCATTAAAGCCGCCGGGTAGCACATTCTTGAAACGGTCCTGGCTGCGCCTGATGATCTCTTCCAGATCAGGCGGGCCGCCATTGCCGCCGCCACCGCCGCGAGGCCGGTTAGGCCCCTGCCCCCATGGGCCGCCACCGCCGCCCTGGTTGTTTCCTCCACCGCCGCCGCCCCAAGGGCCGCCGCCGCCATTCTGATTGCTCCAGGGCATCAATACCTCTTTATAAAAGCCTCTCCCGGTTCCGTTCGTAAGCGATTGCTCGCGTGCGGCGGGAATATCGACCCGTTATAGGAAGGAGAAGCGTTCGTTTCAACGCAGAGGTGGTAACTAAATACCCAATCAGGGTAAATAGTTCACTTTGCCGCAGATAGAGCTATGACAAGGATGTGATCGGCCATCATCAAGACTCAAAAAAATCCAGCTGATTAGCTTCGGCGTCCTCTAGGGCTCTGACTTTAATTTCATATTGCGCCCAAAATTTTTCGATATCCGGCTTCCGCCCCATAAGCTCTTCTTTCACCCTATACCGATGCTCAGGCTTTCTTCGGCGATATTCGGTCACCCTAAAAGGAAAATCATCAAAGTCTGTCTGTGGGTACTCGTCTTCACCTTTGATGATCCACTCAGAGCGCTTGTCACCGCGCGCCGCATTAAAATTTACTTCGAATTTGGCGTCACCGTTAATATTGCCACAGAATACGTCGGTGACAAAAATCCGATTTAAGTATTTATGAAAAGTGCGGTAAATTTGCTCCCCGCCGATCACAAAGAATTCCATTTTCCCGGAAATGATTGAGTCCATATCCGCGATCAGGAACGCTGTCTCCGGATCAGGAGCCCACTTAAGTGACTTGAAGTCGCTCAGGTAAGCCGGCTCGTTTCTTGATAAAATTATATTTGTTCTGTTCGGCAACGGGCGACCGATGGACTCAAATGTCTTACGCCCCATGATAACGACGTGCCCTTGCGTCCTCTTTTTAAAAAGTTGCAAGTCGGTCCGAAGGTGCCACGGCAAGGTGTTATCTATTCCGATAATCTGATCAGGATAACTTCTTGCCACAATGGACGCCACAGATGGCATCCGTACTCTCGGAGGATTTTTCTTCATAAGGCGCTACACCGGGAACTCATCTTTACGAAGGTTCACTGCATATTATCCCAACGCGTCACCGGCAAGGCGTATTTCCAGTTATACCGCGATCGGCGCCTTGATGCTTGAATCAGCTTCGTAGTTCTCAAGCGTAAAGTCCTCGAACTTAAAGCCAAAAAGGTCCTTCACATCAGGGTTGAGGCGCATCGTCGGCAAGGCCTTCGGCGTACGCGTCATTTGCAGCCGTGCCTGTTCGAAATGATTGGCATAGATATGCGCATCACCCAGCGTGTGAACGAAATCACCCGGCTTCAGACCCACCACCTGCGCCACCATCAGCGTCAAAAGCGCATAGGAGGCGATGTTGAAGGGTACGCCGAGGAAAATATCCGCCGAACGCTGGTAAAGCTGGCAGGAGAGCTTTCCATCTGAAACATAGAACTGGAACAGGCAATGGCAGGGCGGCAGCGCCATCTCGTCAACCAGCGCCGGGTTCCAGGCCGAAACGATGTGGCGGCGGGAATTGGGATTGGTTTTCAGAGCCTCGATCAGAAGCGCGATCTGATCGATATGGCGACCGTCAGGCGCCGGCCAGGAGCGCCACTGCGCGCCATAGACCGGACCGAGATCACCATTCTCGTCTGCCCATTCATCCCAGATTGAAACACCGTTTTCCTTGAGATAGGCGATATTGGTATCGCCCTTCAGGAACCACAGCAGCTCATGGATGATGGAGCGCAGATGCAGTTTCTTGGTGGTGAGAACCGGAAACCCTTCGGAAAGGTCAAAACGCATCTGGTAACCGAACACCGAGCGCGTGCCGGTGCCGGTGCGGTCCCCACGGTCGGAGCCGGTTTCCATCACATGCCGAAGAAGATCGAGATATTGTTTCATGCGTTCTGCCGCCGATTCCCTGATATCAGGGGAATATAATAGCACAGGGCGGCAGAACCAATCACCGAATGCGGGTTTATCCCCGCTCAAATCAAAGCGACTGAAGCTTGCCCAGTTCCTTGGCCACCAGATAATAGAAGGTCACACGCGACTTGGAGCGATCCGCAGCCATGATTTTTGCCACGGCAGCCACTGCCTTGTCGGCGCTGTCGTCGGTGACGCCGAGCTTCTTGCCGCACCAGCTCGTCTTCACGCGCGCGAGCTCTTCCGGGTCGGAAGCGGACACCAGCGAGGAATCCCGGTTGCGCAGGGCGATGCCGAGATGCTTGACGATCTTGCCGACAACGGCTTCGTCGGCCGCTGCGTCGTATTTCTTCACATCTGCGAGATAGTCGGTCATATCAGCTCCTTCGTGTGTCCCCGGCCCGGTTGCTTCAAGTGACCGGTTGTATGAAGAATGAGACAGCAATCCCTCGTCGTCAAGAATTGTCTAAATTGTGCGCGGCAAATGCGAAATCTTTTCATGGATTTGTCATCGGCCTCTTTTCTCGGCCAGGGGAAACGCCTATATGGAGCTTGCCGGGGCAACCCGGCTATGGCGATAAACGGTCGGTGTAATAAACCTATTGGACCCGGGGGCGGTACCCGGCGCCTCCACCAAAAACCGGCGGGCTCTAAAGACGAGGCCGGCTTTTGATGGGGGCGAAATAGGATCGACAAGGGCGTAAAGATCGAACTTTTGCTCGGCATGATACCGCCGTTATCGGGTCACAAGTGTAGTTGCAAATGACAACAACGCTAAGGAATATGCTCTCGCTGCCTAATGGCGGTGCGGGAATTCCGCTCTAAAGCCCTTACGGTTAGCCCCGTAAGGCGGGGTTCGGAGGTACCTGGCAACAGAAACCTCCACTTTCTCCATTTTGCCTGAATTGAATATATGGTAGCTGACATGCAAACGGTGTCGGCTTTTCCGTTGCTGCCGTTCGGGACATTGCGTATACTTGGGCAACGCGTGAGCGCCAGGATCGGAAATGATCCCGGCGCAAGGATTGCGCGAAGATTCAAAGTGTTAAAGCGTCCTTGGCGCGCAGGCCGCGCCGCATATGAAAAGACGTTCGAATAAGGGAAAGACAGGACCGCATGGGGCAGGATCATATCCGTTACGACATTCTCGCACAGGATGCCCTTCGCGGCGTTATTCGCAAGGTTTTGGGTGAAGTGGCCGCAACCGGCCGCCTGCCCGGCGACCACCATTTCTTCATCACCTTCCTGACCGGCGCGCCGGGCGTGCGGATTTCCCAGCACCTGAAATCCAAATATGCCGAGCAGATGACCATTGTCATTCAGCATCAGTTCTGGGATCTGAAGGTTACGGAAACCGGTTTCGAAATCGGCCTCTCCTTCTCCGATACGCCGGAAAAGCTTGTTATTCCCTACAATGCCATCAGAGGTTTCTACGACCCCTCGGTCAATTTCGAACTCGAATTCGATGTGCCTCTGGCGGAAGAGGAAGAAATGGAAGACGCGGAAATCACCGCTTACCCCGTTTCCCACGAGGCCAAGCCCGCCTCCGAGACGCCCAAATCCGGCGAGGAAAAGAAGGAAGGTTCCGTCGTTTCGCTGGATGCTTTCCGCAAGAAGCAATAACGGCTTTTGCCTCGATCCCTGTGAACTCAGCCTCGTGAAACTCAAGGAGACATATCCCCATGGCGGCCGATATCGTCAATCTGCGTCAGTTTCGCAAGCAGAAGGCCCGTAGCGAGAAAGAAAAGCAGGCGGAGCAGAACCGCCTGTCTTATGGCCGCACCAAGACGGAAAAGAACCTTACCTCGGCCCTGAACGAAAAAGCCGAAAAAGCGCTCGATCAGGGGCGGCTCGAAAAAGGCGATGATGGCGCCGGGAAAGACTGACCGCAACGGATGCGGGATTCGAAAAAAGAATCGCAAAACAGGGACTTGCCGAGGAGACATGATCGAGATTTCCAACCGGACCCGCCGGAGATCGATCTGATGATCCGCAAACACTCCGCAACCTTGCACGGCCACCGCACCAGCATCTCGCTTGAGGATGCTTTCTGGGACGAACTGAAAATCATCGCCGAAAGACGCAAGATCAGTTTCGCCGCCCTGCTTGCCGAAATAGACGACAACCGCCCGGCCGACAGCAATCTGTCCTCGTCGCTGCGGGTTTACGTGCTGAACTGGCTGAAGACCCGCTGATCCAGACCAGCACGACGGGCCATCCGCCGTCGAACGTAGATTGCAATGCCGCCCACCGGAAGCCGACTACGAAAATTCCCGCCGAAAACTCATAACGCCGCGAAAGCATTCATTAAACATTGGCGGCCTAGTCTGCGTTGCAAGGCATTTCCGTATTGCGTAGCCTTGCCTCCAAATATTTGCTTCCGACTGTCCGCTCCGCGCCTCTACCACAAGGCGCAGATGGCTTCAGCCGTCTCCGGAAACGAGGATTGCAATCAATCCCTAAGCAGAGCCACTGCTATCAGGTTTAAATTTTGATTGAAGCCGAAGCCGGCTGAGAAGGGTAAATATCCCCTCTGCGTCCTCGGCCCTGTGCCGAGTATCCAATCACGCCGGATAGTCACGCGATTGCATATAACGGGGACAACCCCGAGGATGAGGTTGCAGAGTTTGGTGCGACGGCTTCCCTGCCCTGGGCTTACGGGTTGGCGGGCGCAATTTCCGGCGCCAGCTGCCGGATGACGTTTTCCGTGGGCGGCACCACCAGAGCCGGCGCGGACTGCCTCTCGGGTGCCGGCTGCTGTTGCTGCTGTTGCTGCAACCGCTCCTGCTGCTCCTTTTCCTGACGCAGACGTTCTTCGGCCGCGGCCTTCAACCGCGCCTCTTCTTCTGCCTTGGCCTTGGCTTCCGCCTCGGCCCGTTCCTTCTCGGCCTGTCGCTCTGCCGCCTGGGAGCGGTAAAGCGCCACCTCGCGGCGCAGGCGCTGCTTTTCAAGAACGCTGGCCTGCATGGCTTCCACCCGGCGCCGTTCCTTTTCGAAAGCTCGCAGGGACAGGTAATTGCTGAGCGCCGAGACATCGGTCGTCAAAGCCGGCGCGGCAAGCGGGCCGTTATAGTTGAGACGCACGGATGGTTCCGCCCCGGCAACCGTTTCGGTGCCGGGATTGAACGAAAGATCGAGGTCGCCATTCACGGTCGAGGCAGCGATATCGACGGTCGCATCGGCGGTCAGCGTCACCGGATCGACCCCGGCACGCAGATTCTTGAAATGAAGCGCGCCGCCATTCAGCGAAAATGGCAGGGCCACATCACCGAGTGCTATTTCACCCTGCCAAAGGCTTTGATCCACCAGCGGCCGCACCTTCGGCGCATCGATCGGCTGCTGCAAACCATCGGCCGCCTGCAGCATCGGCGGCAGGGCTCCGGGATTAAGTCCCTTTAGCACCAGCCCGCCGGCCCGAATTTCACCCGAACCGCCCGCCGATTTCAGCATTTCACCGACACTCTTACCGGTCGATTCGGCCGTGAGATCAATGGCGACCCGGCCTGCCGCAACAGGACCTTTGGCATTGGCCCACAGGATCGGCTCCGGATTGGCGTCGGTCACCGCGATCTTGGTGCGGAAAATGCCCGCGCCCTCGCCCGTGGACATGGCAAGCCGACCGGTCAGCTTGCCGCCCATGAAGGTACCGGCAACATCATCAAGGGAAAGGCTGCCTGCATCATGCGTAACCTTGGCCGAAACACCCGTGACTGTGCCGAAGGGCCCGGCTTCGAAGCTTTCCGCCTTCAAGGCAAGCGACGCCTTGAGCTGCGGGAATGCAGGCATGGCGAGAGGCTTGGCATTCAGCGCGCCGGTTTCCGGGTCGATCACCGGCCCGTACATTACATCACCCAGCCAGGCGAGATCGGCCGTTCTGACCGACAGATCGCCCGTGACGGGATGAGGCGCGGCGCGCTCTACCGTGACATTGCCCGAGAAAGGATTGCCACCCACCTGCCCACCGATCGAGGAAAAGGCGATCTTCTGCCCATCCACCGCCACCTTGGCATTGGCCTTCAGCGCCATGCCGCCACCGAGCTGCGGCAGGCCGACGGCATTCATGATCAGATAGGGTTCAATGTCAGCACTTTCGAGCGCCACATCCGCGCTGCCTTCACCGAAATTGCCGGCCGCAACGTTAAAGGAGCCGTTCATCGAAAAATGCGTGCGCTCCGTCGAAAAGCGCACGTCGGTCTGAGCAGGTGAACCGAGCGTGCCGTTGAGCTTGACGGAAAGCAGCCCCTCGCCATCCGCGTCAAAGGGCAGCGGGTCCAGCCCCGCCTGTCCGAAGAGGATAGCCGTCGACTGGTTCTTCAGCACCGCCTCCAGCGACATGGCCGTATCATCCGTGATCGACAGGAAATCCGGCATCTTGGCGACAGCCGACAGGCGGCTGCCATTGACGGTGCCGGAAACGGCGACATTGGCGCCGCCGTTTTCACTGTTGACGGAAACATCCATCGCAAGATCGGAATTGGCATACCACGGGGCACTCGCCGCCAGGCGGGTGAGGAAGGGGTGGTTGGGCAGTTTCTGGCGAAGCATGGTCAGGAACGGCTGCATATCGGCAGCATGCAGGTTCACCGTGCCCTTGCCCGCATATTTCAGCAACGAACCCTGCAACTGGCCTTTGGCCTTCACTTCCGCGCCCGCAATATCGCCGGCGGTCATGTTCTCAAGCGAGAGAACCCCGCCCGCCATGGTGAAGGCGGTCTCGACATGATTGGCGGTCACGCCGGCCATGTTGAACCGATCGGCCTTGAATTTCGCGGTGATGCGATGGTCGAGAACCGAGCTTCCGACCTGATCGCCGAGCGCCAGGCTGCCAAGCGCCCGCAGAGCATCGAGATCGATTTCATTGCCGGCCAGATCGATGGAAAGATTGGAGGTCTTGCCATCGGAGCGCCGCTCCAGCTCGCCTTTCAAAGAAGCATCGCCGATCGCCAGTTCCAGATTGTCGAAACGCTGGTTCAGCGTCGTCAGCGAGACATCGGCGGAAAAACCGGCGGCATTGAGCTGCCGGATCGCGGGGTCGACCGAGCCGGAAAGCCAGTTTGCCAGCCCCGAAGGCTGGTTGGAGGCGAGCAGCAGATTGCCGTTGAAGGCGGGGCCGCCAAGCAGCGTCAGCGATCCCTTGGCTTCGAGTTGCGTCCTGCCGGGCAGCGTCGCAACCGCATTCACCACCTGCCAGCCGCTGCCGTCCGGGCGCACATCCAGCCTGATGTCGCGGATCGTCGTATCGTCGGAAACGAGCGCCGGAAGGCTGATGCTCGCCTTACCCGGCACCGGCGGCACCGGAATACGGGCCACCATGGCGGCGAAGGCTTCAATGCGCTGGCGCACCGAGACGGTGGGCTGGCGCGAGGTCTTGCCCGTCTGCACCACGGGCGGCGCAAAACGGGCGACATCGATCTGCTGGCCATCCGCAGTCAGCAGGAATTCGGGCTTGGCGCCGGTATCCAGCGTCGCTTCACCGGTCACGATATAGGGATTTTCGTTGCCACCGAGCTCCATGCGGTAGCTCGGGACGCGTACGCTCTCATTCGTAAGTTCGAAACTACCCCGTGTGCGCGGCGAGGAGAAAATGGATTGCCCCGCCTGCTGCTTCTGCTTTTCGTCTTCCCGGAAGCTGAAGGAGAAGGAGCCGCTATAGGCCGGTTTTCCCGCCGTCGCCGCAATCGCGCCATCGAGATCGACTTCGACCGGGTGTTCATCCGGCACAAGGCGGAGCCTCAGCCCCATGCGGCCATTGGCGTAATCCGGCTCGTTGCTGGAAAGCGAGAAGGAGCCCGGATGCCCGTCGACGGCGGCGCGTCCTTCGGCTTTCCACGGCCCGGCCAGCGAGTTGGCGGACATATCGGCGGTAAGGCCGGTCACCACGCGGTTGCGGCCGGACTGCTCATCGATGAATTCGATCTGCCCGCCTTCGATCTGCACGCTTTCCAGAACCACGGTGCGGGCGGGAATTTCCGCCCGGCTGCCGCGCATCCAGTCCAGTGTGCCATCCTTCAGAAGCCGGATTTTCGCCTTGGGTTCCTCGATGCGCATATCGAAGATACGCGCCTCCCCGGAAAGGAAAGGCGCCAGCTCGGCATCCATGGAAAAACGCGCGACCTGAATCAGCGGCGATCCATCCGCATCCGTTCCGGCGCGCACGTCATGCAGCGTCACGGAAGGGAAAGGCAGAAGCCGGGCTTCGACACGGCCGTGCACCACCACCTTCTTGCCGAGAATGCGGCTGGCCTGGTCCTCGAAATCGCGGCGGAAATCCGTCCAGTCGACGAAATAGGGAATGAGCAGCGCCGAAAACAGCACCACGGCCAGCAGTCCGCCCAGAAAAACCAGAATACGCCCGAGCACTGACCTGCATCTCCCTTCGCGAACGCTGCAAACCTATTCTTTTATGCCTTAACGGCAAGCAGCCTTTTGTACCAATCAAATATGAGAACGATCAGACAAGCCGGAACAATTTGCCCGGATTGAAGATGTTATCCGGATCGAGCGACGTTTTGATGGCGCGCATGAGATCCAGCGCATTTCCGGCCTCTTCGGCGAGAAAACTCATCTTGCCCTGGCCAATGCCGTGTTCGCCGGTGCAGGTGCCGTCCATGGCGATGGCGCGGCGGTTGAGACGGGCGACGAAAGCCTCGGTCTTCGCGACGCTTTCGGCATCCTTGCCATCGAACAGAATAAGCACATGAAAGTTCCCGTCACCGGCATGGCCGACGATCGGCGCGAGAAAGCCGTTTTCCTCGATATCCCGCTGCGTTTCCACCACGCAGTCAGCGAGGCGCGAAATCGGGACGCAGACATCGGTGGAAAGACCATCGAGATGCGGCGCGAGCGCACGCGACGCCCAATAGGCATCATGTCGCGCTTTCCAGAGCTTGTTGCGCTCGGCGGCATCGCCCGTCCAGCGGAAATCGACGCTGCCGCATTCGGCCGCGATCTCTGCAAACTGCTGCGATTGCAGCGCCGCCGTCTCCTCGCTACCGTGGAATTCTACGAAAAGCGTCGGCTTTTCCGCGTAATTCAGGCCGGAATAGGCATTGCAGGCCCGCACCTGCACCTCATCGAGCAATTCGATGCGGGCAACCGGAACGCCCATCTGGATCGTCATAATGACGGCATCGCAAGCCGCCTTGATGCTATCGAAAGTGCAGACCCCACCGGCGATCTTTTCGGGAATGCCCTGCAGCCGTAGCGTGACCGAGGTAATGACGCCGAGCGTACCCTCTGCACCCACAAAAAGCCGCGTCAGGTCATAGCCCGCAGACGACTTGCGGGCGCGCCGCGCAGTGCGGATTTCCTCGCCATTGGCGACGACGGCAGTGACGGCGAGAACATTGTCCTTCATCGTGCCGTAGCGCACGGCATTGGTGCCGGAAGCCCGCGTAGAGGCCATGCCGCCGATCGAGGCATTGGCGCCCGGATCAATCGGAAAGAAAAGGCCGGTATCGCGCAGATAAACATTAAGGTCCTCGCGCGTCACGCCCGGCTCCACCGTGACGTCAAGATCTTCGGCATTCACCTCAATGATGCGATTCATCCGGCTGAAATCGATGCAGATTCCGCCATTGGGCGCATTGACCTGCCCTTCGAGCGAAGACCCCGTACCGAAGGGAATGACCGGCACCTTATATTGCGCGCAGGTCTTCACCACTGCCTTCACATCATCGGCGCTTTCGGCGAAAACGACGCCGTCAGGCGCCTGCAGGGTCAGATAGGTGGTGGTATGGCCGTGCTGCTCGCGAAATGCCTGGCCCGTCTGGACCTTCTCGCCCAGTTGCTGCTTCAGCACCGCAAGCGCGGACGCGATGCCCTCTTCATTCCGCTCACCCGCGACCACATCCTTCAGCGCCATCGTCCATCTCCACCGCAACATCTGCCCGTAACGGATTCGATCCGTTACGAAATTTCGTGATTGGTATGGGATAAGGTTAAAGCTTTGTCCAGCCGCGCAGTGGCGCCAGACGTCGAGCCGGCAACCGTTTTATTCCGCAGCAAGCAGCGGCTTGTCCTCTTCCAGCGCCTTGCGGCGGGCGGCAAGTTCCAGTTCGCGGTGGAGGCGCATTTCCTCATCCGCCTGCGGTTTGGCAAAGCGGGCAATCAGCAGGTAGGAGACCGGCGTGATGTAGAGCGTCACCAGCGTTGCAAAACCGAGACCGCCGACGATGACCCAGCCGAGCGCGATGCGCGCTTCCGCACCCGCCCCCTGCGCCAGCACCAGCGGCACGCCGCCAAGGATGGTGGCGATCATTGTCATCATGACCGGGCGCAGGCGGATGCTGGTGGCCTTTTCGATAGCCTCACGCACGGTCGCTCCCTGATCGCGCAGGTGGTTGGCGAACTCAACGATGAGAATGCCATTCTTGGCCATAACGCCGACAAGCAGCACGAGACCGATCTGGCTATAGACATTGAGGCTGGAGCCGGTAACGAGCAGCGCGATCACCGCACAGGCCAGACCGAGTGGCACCGTCGACATGATGATGATCGAACTCAGCACGCTTTCGAACTGCGCGGCGAGCACCAGGAAGATGATGGCGATTGCGAAACCGAAGGTCAGCAACATGCCGCTCGAATTTTCCTCCAGCGTCGCCGCCTCGCCAAGCGGCAGGAGACGCGCGCCCGGCGGCATTACGGATTGCGCCAGTTCGTTGACTTTTTGCAGGGCCTGCCCAAGCGACACACCGTCCCTCAGGTTGGCGGTAAATCCAACAGAAGGAAGCTGCTGCTCACGGTTCAATTGCGGTGCGACCGCATTTTCCCTAAGCGTGGCGATGACCGACATCGGCACGATCTTGCCGTCACCGGTTTTCAGGAAGACGTTTTCGAGATCGGTCGGATCGTTGATCGGCCGAGTGGAGGACAGAAGCCGCACCGGGATGGCATCGCCATTCACGAAGACATCAACGATTGAGCGCCCTTCCAGAAGCGATTGCATGGCCCGCGAGAGGCCGGTGATATCGATACCAAGATCGGAGGCCCGCTCGCGGTCGATGGAGACGGAAAGCTGCGCCTGATTGGGCTCGTTGTCCAAGCGTGGCGTCTCGAACAGCCCGCTTTCTTCCATGGAAAGCAGCAATTTCTGCGTCGCCTCGGTCAGCGCCGCATAGTTGCTGCCAACCATGGCCATCTGCAAACCGTTGCCGGCCCCACGAATACGCAGGCTGTTCGGCTGCATCGCGCTTCCGCGCAGCGCCGGAACCTTGTTGGCAGCGGAAGTCACATCAGCGGCGATCTGGTTCTGCGTGCGCTCGCGGTCGGCCCACGGCGCCAGCGTCAGCACCATGAAACCTGTATTGGAGGAACCGTTCATGCCGGTAATGGAATAGATATTGCGGATTTCACCGCTGTCGCGCAGCGGCTGCAGATTTTCCTCGATACGTTGCAGCTGGTCACGGGTATATTCGAGGCTGACCCCCTGCGGCGCAGTGACCCGCATCATGATCGAGGCCCGGTCCTCGCGCGGCGTCAGTTCGTTCTGGATCATGCCAAAAGCGATCCATGAAAGGCCTGAGAAGATCAGCGCCACGATGATGACGATCAGCGGATTGTTGAGGCAGGCGGAAAGCGTCGTCTTGTAGGCGGAGACGAAGACATTGCCGAACCAGGCGAGCGGACCCGTTGGCTCTTTCAGGCCCTCCTTCAACATGCGGGACGCGAGCATCGGACAGAGCGTCAGCGCCACGATGGAAGACAGGCCCACGGCGAAGGCCAGCACGAAACCGAACTCGCGAAACAGACCGCCAAGCTGACCGGGCAGGAAGGAAAGCGGAATAAAGACGGCGGCAAGCGTCGCCGTCGTTGCGATGACGGCGAAAAAGACTTCCTGCGTGCCGAGAACGGCAGCAGCGCGCGGTCCCATGCCTTCCGCCCGGCGCCGCACGATATTTTCCAACACCACGATGGCGTCGTCAACAACGAGACCCGTTGCCAGAACGATGGCCAGCAGCGTCAGAATATTGACCGAGAAGCCGACCATGTAGATGGCGACAATGGTGCCAATCAGCGCAACCGGCATGGTGATCGCCGGTATGAGCGTCGCACGCCAGTCGCGAAGGAAGAGATAAAGCACGACAACGACAATAATCGCCGACAGACCGAGCGCCAGCTCAACCTCGTGCAGCGCGCCCTCAATGAAGACGGCGTCATCGCTGGTGACGACGATACGCGTTCCCTCAGGCAGATTGGCCTGCATGGCATTAACCGCGGCCTTCACGCCCGTTGAAATATTGAGCGTGTTCGACTGCGCCTGACGGATGACACCGAGACCGACGCCCTGCACGCCATTGGAACGCAACGAGGTGGATTCATCATCCGCGCCGAGCATGACGGTCGCCACATCCCGCAGGCGGATATTGTCCTTGATGAGAAGATTGGAGAAATCCTCGGGCTTCGTCAGGCTCGCCGTAGCGCGCACGACGATATCCTGCGTCGTGCTTTTGAGCGATCCCGCCGGCACATCGAGCGCGGCGCTGGCAAGCGCATTCGAAACATCGGTAACGGTCAGACCTCGGCTGGCAAGTGCAGCCTGGTTAAGATCGACACGAAAAACCTTTTCCTGATCGCCATAAAGCTCGACATCGGCCACACCATCCACGGCGGCCAGGCGGTCGATGATCTCGTCATCCACCAACTTGGTCAGGTCTTCCATGCTGAGCGTGGAGGATGTCACGGCAAGACGCATGATCGGCTGGCTGTCGGAATCCGCCTTGATGATCTGCGGCTCGTCGGCATCGTCGGGCAGCTGATTGGTGACGCGGCCGATGGCATCGCGCACATCATTGGCCGCGACAGCCATATCGACATTGTCGCCGAATTCCATCGTCACGCGGCTGGTGCCGAATTGCGAATTGGACGAGATGGACTTCACACCACTAACGCGGGCAACCGCCCCTTCAATGGTCTGCGTCACTTCCTGGTCGATGGTCTCAGGGGCCGCCCCCTCATAAGTCGTCCTGACGCTGATCGTCGGCCTGTCAACATCGGGCAGTTCGCGCACTTCAACGCCCACCAGCGCCGCAAGGCCAGCCACGACCAGAAGCGTGTTGAGGACGGCTGCAAGGATGGGCCGGCGCACGAAAAGCGCGGTGAAGGCAAGCTTGGACTCCTGACCGGGGGGCGACTGCGTCATTGGCTGGCAACCTCCTCGGCCTTCGGCGCATTACCGACGCGGACAGCGCCGCCTTCCCTGACGCGCTGCAATCCTTCAATGACAACAGACTCGCCGTCTGCCAGCTCGGCTTTCACCAGCACGGCGTCCGGGTTGCGCTGCACGATCTGCACCCGCACCTTGTTCGACTTGTTGTCTACGACACGCCAGACATAGGAGCCTTCCGCATCCCATTGCACGGCCAGCGGATCGACGGATGCATAAGTTTCGCCGGCAAAACGCATTGTAACGCCGAAGGACATGCCAGCCCTCAGCTCATCCTTTTCATTTCCAAATTTTGCGCGAATGCGAATGGTACGGCTCGCCTCATCCACGCGGTTGTCGACAGCCTCGACCTCGCCGGTGAAGGTTTCACCGGGCCGCGAAATGGAGGTCGCTTCGACGGGCATGCCGATCTTGATTGCCGTTGCAAAACGCTCCGGCGCCCAGAAATTGACGAGGATCTCAGACCGGTCATCGATGCTGACGATGGTAGACTGTGTCGTAACGTTATCCCCGATATTGGCGGCAACGATACCGGCAACGCCATTGATCGGCGCTACGATATCGCGCCGCTTCAAATTGAGCTCCGCAGTGCTGAGCGCAAGCGTTGCTGCCTCCTCTGCGATCTGCGCATCAAGCACGTCGAGGCGGGCAACGGATTTCAGGTTCTTGTAGGAATTGGATTTTTCGACAGCGCTGCGCAGCGCCACCTGGGCCTTGTCCCGCTCTATCAATTGTTCATCATCATCCAGACGTGCCAATACCTGGCCCTTCACGACGCGCTGGCCGGACGAGGTGCGAATTTCAGAAAGCGTGCCGGATACCTGCGGCATGACCACAACCGACTGAATTGCCTGACCGTTGCCGATGGCGTTGAGCCGATCGTTGACAACGCCGCGCTTCACAGGGGCCGTCACGACAAGCGTGGCATTGGAATTGCGGCGCGCGCCATTGCCATTCTGGCCACCCGACGAGCCCGCTGCTGCGACTTCAACGGCGCCGGGCGCCGGTTTTGCAAGTCCGACGCTGGCGAGCATGGTGCGGGCTTCGGGCGAATAAAAGCCCCAGAGACAGAGCCCTGCCCCCACCACGGCCAGACTGACACCCACCTGTTTCCAGACCCGCATATAGTTCTCCGGTTGATCATCGCAGCATAAATTGTCCCTCCAAACATGGCTTTCGGGACATTTGCAGTATTCCTGCTCGTCAGAAACGAGGCAACGCACAAATCCGTTTCTTACGTATTTGTAATTTGTAACGGATTCTCGTTGAAAGCGCGACCGCAGCCATTTTTATCGCAAATATCCTGAAGCGCGGTAATCTGCCCGGCAGGAAATGAGCCGGAGGAACCCATGAGCACCGTTTCGAAAACACGAAATCCCGAAGCCGATCCGCGTGTCAAAGCGGTATTCGATGATATCCGCACCACCCGCAACTCGGATTTCATCAACAATATGTGGCTTTATCTCGCCTTCGATCCTGATCTTCTGGAAAGGACATGGGCTGAGGTCAAGGCGGTGATGGCGACACCTTCGGCGCTCGATCCACTCGTAAAGGAAATGCTTTATATCGCAGTGTCCGTAACCAATGGCTGCTCCTATTGCGCCCATTCCCACACGGCGGCCGCAAAAGCCAAGGGCATGACGAATGAACAGCATGCCGATCTGATGCGGATTATCTCGCTTGCCGCCAAGACCAACCAGCTTGCCGTGGCGCTGCAAGTGCCTGTTGATGCCGCTTTTGATGCCGACCAGAGAACGTGAACCCGAAATAATGCCTTGGAATAGGCGTTTTGAGCGGCGATACCAGAATAAAAGCAGAACGCGGTTCTGGCCTTTATATCCCGAATCACTACATTGGGCCGCATGAGCAACAGTTTTGACGATATGCCGTTCTTCGATGAAGAACCCGTGGCACCGCGCAGGGCGACGAACACTGCCCCTTCGGAAAACGGCGGCGGGCTTGGCATTGCCGCCCGCGCCATGGCTGCGCGCGATCAAACGCGTGCCGCACCCGATTATCTGTCCGGCCTCAACCCGGAACAGCGCGACGCAGTGGAGACGCTGGACGGACCGGTTCTCGTCCTTGCCGGCGCCGGCACCGGCAAGACCCGCGTTCTGACGACCCGCATCGCCCACATTCTCGCCACCGGCCGCGCCTATCCCAGCCAGATCCTCGCCGTGACCTTCACCAACAAGGCCGCCCGCGAGATGAAGGAACGTATCGGCATTCTCGTCGGCGGCGCGGTCGAGGGCATGCCCTGGCTCGGCACGTTCCACTCCATCGGCGTCAAGCTGTTGCGTCGTCACGCCGAACTCGTCGGTCTCAAATCGGATTTCACCATTCTCGATACGGATGACGTGGTGCGGCTGATCAAGCAACTCATCCAGGCCGAAGGTCTCGATGACAAGCGCTGGCCGGCAAAACAGTTCGCCGGCATGATCGACGGCTGGAAGAACAAGGGCCTGACACCGCCGGATATTCCGGAGGGAGATAGCCGCGCCTTCGCCAATGGCAAGGGCCGCGAACTCTACACCGCCTATCAGAACCGCCTGAAAACGCTGAATGCCTGCGACTTCGGCGACCTTTTGATGCACCCGATCAGCATCTTCCGCCGCCATACGGATATTCTCAAGGAGTATCACCAGAAGTTCCGTTACATTCTGGTGGACGAATATCAGGACACCAACACGGCGCAATATATGTGGCTGCGGCTCTTGGCCCAGCGCGCCAAGGGCGAGCCGCAGAACGTCTGCTGCGTGGGTGACGACGACCAGTCGATCTATGGCTGGCGCGGTGCGGAAGTGGACAATATCCTGCGCTTCGACAAGGATTTTCCCGGCGCCAAGGTCATCAAGCTGGAGCGCAACTACCGTTCCACCGAACATATTCTCGGTGCCGCCGGCCATCTCATCGCGCATAATGAGGGACGCCTCGGCAAGACGCTGTTCACCGAGCGCAGCAGCCCTGACGACGAAAAGGTCGTGGTGCATGCTGCCTGGGATTCCGAAGAGGAAGCCCGCGCGGTCGGCGAGGAGATCGAGCAGCTTCAGCGCAAGGGTCACCTGCTGAACGACATGGCGATCCTCGTTCGCGCCTCCTTCCAGATGCGCGAATTCGAAGACCGTTTTGTTACGCTCGGCCTCAATTACCGCGTCATCGGCGGCCCGCGCTTTTATGAGCGTCTCGAAATCCGAGATGCCATGGCTTATTTCCGCCTCGTCTGCCAGCCGGCTGACGATCTCGCCTTCGAGCGGATCGTCAATACGCCGAAGCGCGGCCTTGGCGATACGACGATCCGCAATCTGCACGACTATGCGCGCGCGCGTGATATTCCGATGCTGGCGGCCGCGGCCGACATCATCGAGACCGACGAGCTGAAGCCGAAGGCGCGCAAAGCGCTGTTCGATGTGGTGCAGGATTTCCGCCGCTGGCAGGGCCTGCTGGAAAACACCGAACACACCACGCTTGCCGAGCAGATTCTCGACGAAAGCGGCTATACCGCCATGTGGCAGGCCGATAAGACGGCCGAAGCGCCAGGGCGCCTCGAGAACCTGAAGGAACTCATCCGCTCGATGGAAGCCTTTGAAAGCATGCGCGGTTTCCTCGAGCATGTGGCACTTGTCATGGATGCCGAGCAGAACGAAAACCTCGATGCCGTCTCCATCATGACGCTGCATTCCGCCAAGGGTCTAGAATTCGACACCGTCTTCCTGCCCGGCTGGGAAGAAGGCCTGTTTCCGCACCAACGTGCGCTGGATGAAGGCGGCCGCTCCGGTCTCGAGGAAGAACGTCGTCTTGCCTATGTCGGCATCACCCGCGCCAAGAAACTCTGCCATATCTGGTTCGTCTCAAACCGCCGCATTCATGGGCTTTGGCAATCCACCCTGCCCTCGCGTTTCCTCGACGAACTGCCGCCCGCTCATGTCGATGTGGCGGCGTCCGACAGCAATTACGGCGGGTATGGCGGGCGTGGCGGCTACGGACAATCACGTTTCGACAAGGCCGATCCCTTCGCCAACAGCTACTCCACCCCCGGCTGGAAACGCGCCCAGCAAAATCGCAGCGACGCGACCCGCGATAACTGGGGCACCCGCTCCGGCCACGCGGTGGAACGCATCGGTTACGGCGAAAGCGGCCCGCGCACCCGCACCATAGATGGCGAACTGGTGGCCAAATCCGTGGCCGACACGCCCTCCAAATTCTTCGTCGGCGACCGCGTGTTCCACATCAAGTTCGGCAATGGCAATATCGCTGCCATTGAGGGTAACAAGCTTACCATCGACTTCGACCGCGCCGGCCAGAAGCGCGTGCTGGATGGATTTGTGGAAAAGGTTTGATTCGACAACTATGAGTGCCTGAAGACCGCTTTTCCCATAGCCCACGTCACGCCATTGCAATAAAGGAGTTGCAATGGAGTGTGAGAACCGGGTGAGGACTGCTTTGCATATATTGCCGAAAAGCCAGCGCAAGCTTGCGGTTTTCCTGATCAATATGGACAGCGCCACAAAGCGCCTTGCCGATATGAATGCCCGCCTCGGTGCCGTGGGGCTGAGGGCGGAGCGGATTGCCGGCGTAAACGGCCGCGAACTGAAATATCCGATCCCGGAATTCAGCGAAATTTCCTACATGCTCATGCATGGTCGCCGCACCTCGCCGCCGGAAATCGGCTGTTATCTCAGCCATGTCGCCTGTGCCAATAAATTCATGGAAGGCGACGCCGATATCGCGCTCATCCTAGAGGACGATGTTGTCTTCGAGGATGATTTTCTTGCTGCCATCGATGAAGCGGTTCTAAACGGCAGCGACTGGGATGTTCTGCGGCTGACGACCGTCAGCAACGGCCGCAAATTCCCATTCCGCCCGTTGTCCAATGATCGATCGCTTGCAGTCGCGCTCACCCGGGAAAAAGGATCGGGCGCCTATCTCGTCAACCGCCGCGCCGGGAAATGGATATCGAAACTCATTCCCATGCGGCTCGCCTATGACATCGCCTTCGATCTCGAATATCTCTCCGGCCTAAAGGCTGCCTTCATCTACCCGCTCTGCGCCACGCAGGATGCGGATGGCGAAAGCCAGATCCAGAACAACCTGCGCATTTACCGTCTGCCGCGCTGGCGGTATTTTACGGTCCTGCCGTATCGCGCCTATCTGGAGACTAGCCGCTTTCTGTTGCGCGGCATCCGCCTGCTCATGGCAAAGGCAAAAGTCGCAATGGAACGCGGCAAGACGAACGCTGTTTCCGCCGGCAATTGAACGCCCGGTTCACACCTTGCCAGGCGTGAAGCCCACGAGGTAGACCGCTGCAATGACGGCTGCGAGAATAAAGATCGAAATGACAAAAATCGTCATCCGGTTCAATGGTTTGCGGGTCGTTTTCTTCATGATGCAATAATGCGGCAGGAGGAAGCTGGTTCCATTAAACCGCCGCGTACCTGCCGCCTCGCAGCAATCAGGGAGCAGAATCCGGATCAGGCAAACGATGTAAGAGGTAGTCACGCATTTGCGCCATTGCCGCTTCTCGCGACAGACCGCCCGATTGTAATCCCGACCGCAGCCACAGACCGTCGATCAGCGTGGTGATCCCCAGGGCAATGGGCTCGCATTCCTCCTCTGGCACGATATGCCGCAATGCTGAGAGAAGATTTGATCGCATCCGCGCATGAATTACCTTCTGGATTCGCGCAAGCTGCGGCTCGCGGGGAACTTCCGCGCAAAGCGAAAGCCAGGCATGACAGATGGAGGGCTGGAAAAAGCTCTCGTCAAAGTTCCCTTCGATGATGGCGTCCAGCCTCTCCCTCGGGGTGGAGGCACGATTGAGGCGCGCGATGACAACCTCCGCCAGCTTCAGGTTTGCCTCACGCATTGCGTGCTCGAAGAGCTCCTGCTTGCTCGCGAAATAATGCAGCACAATGCCTTTGGAAGCGCCCGCCTGGGCCGCCACCCTTTCGAGCGTTGCCCCGGCCATTCCCTCTGTCTGCAATACTTCGAATGCTGCCCGTCTCAACTCGGCCCGACGGATATCGCTTATTTTAGTGAGTCGCATTTCAGTCTCCTTGCAGGGACACATTGACAAAGTTTCCGGAAAGATCAATTATTGTCCCACGGGTCAATTTAGTGACTACTAAGACAAAAGGTCGCCTCATGAGAAGATGGGTGAGAGTTTTTTCGGCGGCGACGCTGGTCGTGATCGCGGCAGGCTCCGCTTCTGCCGCTGATGCCGAAGCCTGCAAAATCGTCAGAATGGCTGAACCGGGCTGGAGCGATCTCGCCTTCACGACAGGCATCGCCTCAACCCTTCTCAAGGCGCTGGGCTATGCGCCGCAGAGCCAGCTGCTTGGGATCGACGTCATCTATACCAGCCTGAAGAGCAAGGATCTGGATGTGTTCCTGGGCTACTGGGATCCGGCGATGACCAACTATTACAAGCCCTATAAGGAGGACGGTTCGGTCGAAAAGGTCCGCACCAACCTCGTGGGCGCCAAATATACCTTCGCCGTGCCCACCTATGTGTGGGAGGCCGGTGTGAAGGACTTTTCCGACCTGCAGAAATTCGCCGACAAGTTCGACAGGAAACTTTACGGCATCGAGCCCGGCTCGAACCAGTTGATGCTGGATGCCGTTAACGACCCCGCGCTCGGCCTGAAGGACTGGGAAGTGGTTGAATCCAGCGAACAGGGCATGCTCTCCCAGGTCGCGCGTCTCAACCGCAACAAGGGGTTCATCGTCTTCCAGGGCTGGGCGCCGCATCCCATGAACAGCAGATTCGACATCAAATATCTAACGGGCGGCGACAAGTTTTATGGACCGGATTTCGGCGCCGCCACCGTCGATACACAGGTACGCCACGGCTACCTGAAGGATTGCCCTAACGTCGCCAGACTGCTGCAGAATCTCCAATTCGATGTGGAGTACGAAAACAAGGGCATGGACCTGATCATGAACGGCGGCCTCTCCCCGGAAGATGCTGCCACGCAGGCGATCAAGGCCGAACCTGGCCGACTTGAGACGTGGCTGAGGGATGTCTCCACCTTCGACGGTCAAAAAAATGGCCACGAAGCCGTCAAGGTGGCGCTCGGCCTATGACAGCGACGTCTCAGGATGCTTGGGAAAAGCGCAAGCGTTTTGTCGAATTGCCGCGCAAGCGCCGAATGGCGTTTATCGACACGGGCGGTCCGGGGCCGGTACTGCTGATGCTTCACGGATTTTCCGACACCAGCCGCAGTTTCTCCGTTATCGAACCTTATTTCCAGGACTACCGGCTGATCGCCCCTGATCTGCCCGGCCACGGCGCATCCTCGGTGGGACATGGTTTCCATGTCGCGGATTTCGCGGAAACGATCGACCGTTTTCTGACGCTCATGGGCATCTCTCGTTTCTTTGTACTCGGCCATTCCATGGGGGCGATGACGGCAATCGAACTGGCGGCGCGGCGTTCTTCCGCCGTTCAGGGTCTTGCGCTTCTCTCTGGCACGCTGGAGCCCGATTTCGGCACCGAGAGCAAACTTGCCAAGGATATCCTTGCGCTACGCGACCCAATCAGGCCGGCCGGCGGTTTTTTGCGTGACTGGTATTCCTGCAAGCGTCCGGTAGACGAGGAATTCCTCTTCCGAATGAAACGCGACGCCGCAAACATGCCTGCCGCAACCTGGCACGGCGTTTTGAAAGCCTTTGCTGAAACAAACCTGCACTACAGCGCGTCCAGAATAAACGTGCCGGTGCTCTGCCTCGCCGGTGCCGAAGACCCCCTGTTCGATGAATCACATCGGCAGCAACTTTCCGAAGCTTTCCCCGTGGGGCAAACCGTGACGTTACCAGACCACGGGCACAATCCGCACTGGGAGAATCCGGAGGGTGTTTCCGCCTTCATCACCGAGTTCTTCGCCAAAGTGACGAAGGATGCTGGTCCGGTCCGCAATGTTCAGACGTCAGCGGACAAACGCTGACACGCCCATGTGAACGAGGCACAGGCGGAGAATTCGATTTTGATTCCGGCCCCGATGCGGTAACGCTTCCCAGCGTAAAACCAAATCCGGTCCGATATGACAGAAATAACTCACCCACGCCTGAACCCGCTGCATCTCGCCGCCGCCTTTGCGAGCGGTTGTCTTTTGACACTGATGGTGCATTTCAACGGTCAACTTGCTCATTACGGCAATGCGCTGTTTTCCTCCTGGACCGCGCATGGTACCGGCACGGTGGCGGCGCTGATCTATCTCGCCATCATGCGCCCGAAAAAAGACACTGCGGCACCGGCAAAACCGAAGGCGCCGCTCTGGGCCTATTGCGGCGGGGTCGTGGGTGCTGCCATTGTCATCCTCACCTCCACGGCCGTCAAATAGCCGCTGGCGCTTTCCGGAACCATTGCGCTCGGGCTTGGTGGGCAGGTGATCTTCAGTCTGCTGGCTGATCTTTTCGGCCTCTTCGGGCTGCCAAAACGACGACCGGATTTGCAGGATATGTCGGCGGTGGCCCTCATTCTCTGCGGCAGCGCACTCATCATCCTTGTCGGGAGAGCCGCATGATTGTCTGGATCGCCATGGCCTTTGCCGGCGGTGTCTTCGTGGCGCTGAGCCGCCAGATCAACGGCCGCCTCAGCCTGTCCAACTCGCCGCTGATCGCGTCCTTCTGGAATCACATCGTCGGGTTTGCCGTGCTGACCGTCATCGGCCTCATCGTCGGCGGCCTCATCCCGCCGGGCGCGGCCGACGCCCCGTGGTTTGCGTTCATCGGCGGGCCCATCGGCGTCGTTTTCATCGCTTCGGGAAGCTGGCTCATCCCCCGCATCGGCGCCGTCAATACCGCACTTCTGGTCATCAGCGGCCAGATGGTATCAGGCGTCGTGCTCGATCTCTTTAGCGATTATCCGCCGAAAATCTGGGCCAGCGCGCTTGGCATCCTGCTCATCCTCGCCGGCATGGTTTTGACGCAACGCCGACGCCGCTAGGCATTTCGCTAAATCGAAGGCAATCAGGAATCGCTGCCACGCGAGAACATGCCGAGCAGCGTCTTGCCGCCGCTTTTGCTGCCACTGCTGGCAAGCGTCGGGCGGTTTCCGTTCAGCTTCGGCACCACCACCATGCGCTTGATTTCGCCGCGCTTGAAGGCAGCAAGGAAGCGCGGATAGTCGCGGAACACCACGCAGCCGTTCGATTCGCCGCGTTTCGCCAGCATATAGGTGTGGGCGAGAAGACCGTCGCGGCCATGCGGGTTGACGCCGTTTTCCGGTGTCAGACGAATGGCCTCCACGCCATGGAACCGGGCCTCACGCATCGTCAGGCGATAGCTGGAAGGCGGTGTCGAGCCGCGCATTCTCACATGCACATAATCAGGATTGTCGCGCATCTTGCCGATTCCGGAATGGGCTTCCAGCTTCTCGCCATTCGGCATGTGCACCACGCCAGAAGAAATATCGTAGATGGCCGTGCCATTGCCGCGATCCGGCCACGGAACCGCATCCATCTTGCTCGGCTCACGCATTGGATTGTCGGGCTTTGCAAAGGCGAGCATGGCGCCGGTGCTCTGCTTCGGCGGCGCAGGTGCACGAAGGGGAACAGGCGCATCAAAGGCCGGCGCCGAAGCAATCTCAGCCTTGGCAGGTGTGGCCAGACGCGGTGACGGTTCAACCGCCTGAGCCGTTGCGACTTCAGGTCGGAAACTGGGCAGCGGCACATCATCGGGAAGCAGACTGCTTGCCTCTTCCTCGATCTGAGGCCGCGCCAGCGCCACTTCAAATGCAGGATGCTGCGGAACCGCACTCTGATAAGCAACTTCGGAGGTACGCCCCAACGCCGAATCGACGATTGCCGACGGCTTCAGCGCGGCAAGTTCCTTCACCGTCGCCTGCCCTTTGGCATTGGCGGCTGCACCGAAGCGCTCGCCGAACTCCTTCGCGCCGATTTCAGGCATGGCGCCGGCAAGGCGAACGGCCTTCTGCTGGCCGTGGCTGTGATCGCTCAGGCGCGAAAACTTGCGGACGTGAATGTCCCGCGCAGCCGTGCGTGAGATTGCCGTTTCAGCAGAATCGAGCCGTGCGACCAATGTCTTTTCAAATTGCCCGACACCATGCGACGCGGCCGCCATGCTGTGCAGCGAGGCAAATGCAGCAAAGGCGAAAAGGCCGGCAAAGGCGCCGCCACCGAGAAGCGCGGATATCCGTCCAAGCGAAGAGGATTTACCTCTCCTGGCGGAAGACGAACCGGCAAAGCCGGCACCATTATAGGCCGCAGCAGAAAACGCCATGATACTCGTTACTCGAACCGTTCACGCATACCCGGTCGACGCCGGAGGGATTTTTGGACATCCGAAGAGCGGGCGGACACCACGCCGGTTTCGGAATCGACTGGTTCGAAGCATGACGAATTATGGTAACCAAAGTGTTTACGAGTCCCTGCAAAAATATTTCGTTAAGGTCTGCGCATTGTAAGGCGAAGGCAAAACAATGACTTGCGCGGGTACTGCGTGCGTCCGCACTGCATCGTCCCGGGAATGCCCCTTAAAGGAGCGTCATCGGCCTAAAAATTTCCGTCGCCGCTTTGTCAGGTAAATTCCGACTTGGCCGGAAATTTGCTGCAAATGCGGCAGGACTGCGACAAGGCCGACTCCCGCCAGCAACGCCTGTCTCTGACGCATAGGTCGAAAGGGGCTTGATCCGCCAAAGCCTGCTTGGCATCCTGCGAAAAAACGGAGGCCATCATGAAGGCGCTGCTGCTCATCGATATCCAGAACGGGTTTTGCCCCGGCGGCAATCTGGCCGTGGCCGATGGCGACAAGATCGTGCCCATCGCCAATGCCCTCATCGATAATGGCGGCTACGACCTCATCGTCGCCTCGCAGGACTGGCACCCGGAAAATCACGGCAGTTTCGCCTCCCAGCATCCCGGCAAGAAACCCTTCGACATGGGGGAACTCTCCGGCAAACCGCAGATGATGTGGCCGGACCATTGCGTGCAGGGCACGCCGGATGCGGAATTCCACCCTGACCTGAAGACGGAAGCCTTCGATTACATCCAGCAAAAGGGTGAAAACCCCGCCATCGACAGCTACTCCGCCTTTCGCGACAATGACCAGGTGGCGACGACCGGACTGGCCGACTATCTGGCCCGCCAGGGCGTGACGCAACTCGATATCTGCGGCCTGGCAACCGATTATTGCGTCAGTTTTTCGGTGCTCGACGCCCTCTCCATGCTGCCTGATGTGAGGGTGCGTTTCATCGAGGATGCCAGCCGCGGCATCGACCCACAGGGCATCGAGGCCGCGATTGCGACGATGCGGGAAAAGGGCGCGGTCATTCTCAAAAGCCGCGACATATTGCGGGGTTAGAGGAAACTGAGCCTTCCACTTTCGTTACTTCCGTGACGGGCACAGGAATGAAGAAGGAGATTGCCGTTAGCGCGGCTTCGCCTTCTCCAGCACGTCGATATCGGCAGCAGCGTCGTCAAGACGCCTCAGGATCGTCGCATGGGCGTCCTTGAGCCCCTGATTGTAAAACACATATCCCATTTCCTCGGCCAGAAAATCGACGAATATCTCTGCCTGCAAAAGGCCGATTTCGGCTTCTGTCTCGCGGGCGAGATAAGCCCTGATACGTGCGGCCAGATCGGCCTTTTCCTGCTTTTCGAGCATTGATCTTCCACGCTTGGCCTGTTGGGGCGCGCGAGAAAAAGGCGATGCCTCGTCCACCCGCTGACGGGACTACCGTAACGGAAGGTTCAAGTTAATCAATCGATCCATTCATGCAATTCGTTTGCCAGCCGGCCGGAGCGGCGATAGAGCGGCGGACAAGGAGTTTCCAGACATGTTCAATGCAGATTTTCGCGAGGGATTGAAGAGCGGCTTCCCGATCGCCCTCTCCGCCGCCCCCTTCGGTGCGCTGTTCGGCGCGGTCGCAGTCGATAATGGCCTCAGTATTACCGAAGCCACGATCATGAGCGGCACCGTTTATGCCGGCGCAAGCCAGCTCGTCGGTATCGAACTGTTCGGCCAGAAGGTTGCCCCCTGGCTGATCGTGCTTTCGGTCTTCGCGGTCAATTTCCGCCATATCCTCTATTCGGCTGCCATTGCCCGGATGATCTCGAACTGGTCGTTTTTGCAGAAGGCTACCGGCTTCTTTGTCCTTGTGGATCCGCAATTTGCCGAATCTGTTCGGAAATATGAGAATACCGGCCGCGTGGATTTTTCCTGGTACATGGGCTTTGCCGCGCCGATTTACCTGCTGTGGCTCGCAATGACCATTGTCGGCGCATCGCTCGGCAACCTCGTCGGCGACCCGAAAGCAATGGGCCTGGATGTGCTGCTGCCGATCTATTTCATGGGCATGGTCCTCAGCTTCCGCCAACGGGAGAATTTCTACCCGGTGATGCTGGCAAGCGCGGTTGGCGCGACGGTCGCCTACCACTTTGTCGGCTCGCCCTGGCATGTCAGCCTCGGCGCAGTCGTCGGAATTCTTGTTGCGGTCATCTATCCGCCGAAACCGAATAACACCTTGAATTCCGAGAGCGGGGCGGACACGCCATGAGCGACATGCTGCACGCCGATACCCTCTTCCTGATCGCGCTCGCCGCCATCGCCACCTATCTAACCCGCATCGGCGGTTACGTGCTGATGACGCGAATGAAATCCATTCCGCCGCGCATGGAGGCGGGATTGAACGCCGTGCCCGTAGCGGTTCTGACCACGCTCGTCGCACCCGCCTTTTTCGAAGGCGGATACGAGGTGAAGATCGGCATGGTGGCGGCCCTTCTGGTCTGCCTGCGCTTTCCCGGCCTGACGATGCTCGCCATCGGCTGGGCCATCGTCATCGCCATCAGGCATTTCGGGCTGTTTTAGGCGGCCCGCACCAGCGGCTCGGTCGCGGCAACCAGCCACGCCTTAACCTCTTCGTCCGTGATCAGCGGCGAAAGCTTCTCCAGAACGCCGAGGTGGTAGGCATTCAGCCAGTCGAGTTCCTCGTCGGTCAGGAGGGACACGACGACCAGCCTGCGGTCGATGGGGCACCAGGTCAGCGTCTCGAAGGAAAGCATCGGCTGGTCGCCTCCAGCTACGTCTTCCGCCTCACGCACATAGATCAGGTTCTCGATACGGATGCCGAAAGCGCCGGGACGGTAATAACCCGGCTCGTTCGATAGGATCATGCCGGGCAAGAGTTCCTGCGTCGAAAGCCGCGAGATACGCTGCGGCCCCTCATGCACGGAGAGATAGGAACCGACACCGTGGCCCGTGCCATGGGCGTAATCGGCGCCTGCCTTCCACAGCGCGATTCGCGCCAGCGGATCGAGATCGCAACCGCGCGTTCCCTTCGGAAACCGTGCGGCACTGATGGCGATCACGCCCTTCAGCACCAGCGTGAAGAAACGCCTCTGCTCTTCCGGCACCGTGCCGATCGCAACGGTGCGGGTGATATCGGTGGTGCCGTTGACATATTGCGCACCGGAATCGACGAGGAACATCTCGCCATCGGCAAGTGTACGGTCCGTATCCGTCGTAACGCGATAATGGATGATGGCAGCATGTTCGCCAGCGCCCGAAATCGTGTCGAACGACACGTCCTTCAGTGGGTTCTGCATCGCCTGCCCCACTTTGGCGCGCGCCGCCTCCAGCGCCTTCACCGCAGCGATTTCGGTGACGCTACCCGGCTGCTGGCTATCCAGCCAGCAGAGATATTCGACCATGGCCGCACCGTCCTGCACATGCGCGGCAGCCGAGCCGGCAAGCTCCGCCTCGTTCTTGCGCGCCCGCGGCAGACGGACAGGATCAGCCTCCTCAATCAGAGAGCCGCCCGCCAGCGTGATCGCTCCCTTCAACGCTACCGGCGTCAGATCGGCATCGACCATCACCCGACCCTTGGCACTCGCAATGGCGTGCAGACGGTCGGCGATGTTTGACGGCGGCAATTGCGTGGCGAGTTGCGCCAGATAGGCCTCGGTCTCGATGCCGGTCTTGCGCTTGTCGAGAAAAATATCCGCCCTGCCGTCAGCATAAATGATGGCGCGGGCTAGCGGGTGCGGCGTGTGTGGCACATCATTGCCGCGAATATTGAAAATCCAGGCGATGGAGGATGGATCGGTGACCAGCAGGGCGTCCGCGCCCTTGGCGGAGACAGTTTCCGCAAGTGCGGCGACCTTTTCCTTCGAGAGCTTGCCCGTGAAGACCTCAGGCTGGATGACGACGGGTTCCAGCGGCTCGGCGGGACGGTCCTTCCACAGAGCATCGAGCGGGTTCTTTGCCAAAAGAACGACCGAACCGCTATTGCCGGCCAGTGCCTTTTCCAGCCGCTTAAGCTCGGCCCCCGTGTGCAGCCATGGATCGATACCAAGCCTGAAACCCTGTGGAGCATGTTCCGACAACCAGACGGAGGGTGGCGCCCCCACCAGATCACCCCCAGTAAACACCGATTGATCGACCTGAGACTTGAGCTGCGTCGTGTATCGGCCGTCAACGAACACCACCGCCTGCGCGCGCGTGACCAGCGCAATGCCGGCCGAACCGGTAAAGCCGGTCAGCCATGACAGGCGCTCGGCACACTCAGGCACATATTCCCCCTGATATTCATCGGCGCGCGGCACGAGAAATCCGTCGATACCAAGGGCATCGAAACCGGCGCGCAGCGCCTCGACGCGGGCCCTGCCATATTGCGGCGCAGATTTGTTTTCGAAGGTCTGGAACATGGGTGTCTTTCAGGAACTGTCATGAGAAAAGCTGTCGCCCGCGCGATCAGACCGGCGGTCAGGAAGGACAATGCCATGCCGGTGGAGGCGCTTTCAAGCCATATATGACCGCGCGGATTGCGACGATAAATTGTGCATTTTGTGCGCAATAAGTCGCACTCAAGGGAGAGTGCTATGCATCTTATGCATTCCTACCGTGAAGCTTCCCACCTAACCAA
This sequence comes from Pseudomonadota bacterium, assembly GCA_023444445.1. Lineage (GTDB taxonomy): Bacteria > Pseudomonadota > Alphaproteobacteria > Rhizobiales > Rhizobiaceae > Agrobacterium. The sequence goes on from JAEXMK010000248.1 coordinate 37,134, forward strand.
ACAAAAACACATCGCTTATATCAGGGTCAGCACAGCGAGAGAGACACTCTCCCGGCAAACAAGGATTTGAAGCAATGGCAAAATCTTTCCTCCGCACCGCCTTCGATCGCGTCATTGAAGCACGCGAGCGTCAGGTCAGCCGTCATGTCAACGCCGCCCTTCTGAACCTCGACGACAAGTCGCTCGAAGCGCTTGGCATGAACCGCGCCGATCTGCGTCGCAAGGCAAAGTCCAGCTACGTGTTCTGATGACATCAGGCGCGACGATCTCCCTCCACCGCGTCTGAACAGGAATACGTCGATCCGCTTGAGCAAGCTCCTCCCATGCTCGCGGGTCTCCAGGCGGCGCGAAAGCGCCGCCTTTTCTTTGTCCGAAATAGATATTTCGAGAACCTAGAGCATTTCCAGCAAAAGCGAGGTCGCTTTTGCGTCCGGACAATGCGTCAAAACAAGAGATTAGAGCATTGGAGGTGAACCCGTGTTCACCGGAAACGCTCTAGTCCTTGCGCAAATGAAGCGTCACCCAGCCATTGCGCCAGATGGTACGGACATGGGAAAGCCTTGCGCCATTGTAAGCGGAAAGCACCTTCCAGCGCTGCGATGCGAGAATACCGGACAGGATGACGGTGCCTCCGGGCGCCAGATGCGTCACGAGCTGCGGCGCCATCTTGATGAGCGGCCGCGCCAGAATATTGGCGATGATGAGATCGAACGGACCATGCTTGCGGAAGGCATCCGAGTGGAAGCCCGGCGCGGTCTCCAGCGCCATCCCGGAGACGATGCCGTTCAGCCGCACATTCTCCTTCGCCACCTTGACGGCGATAGGGTCGATATCCGTCGCAAGTACGGGAATGGGACGCATCTTGCGCACGGCAATAGCCAGAACGCCGCTGCCGGTGCCAAGATCGAGCGCATTGCGCACGGTCCGCGCCCGCAGAACCTCCTCGATCATCTCAAGGCATCCGGCCGTCGTGCCGTGATGGCCGGTGCCGAAAGCCTGTCCCGCCTCGATCTCGATTGCCAGATCGTTCGCCCGCACCTTGTCCCGATCATGCGCGCCATGCACGATGAACCGCCCTGCCCGCACCGGCTTCAGCCCCTCGAGCGACTTGGCGATCCAGTCGACATCGGGAACGATTTCCTTCTCGATGGCGAGACCGGGAAATGCGGGAGCAAGCAAGGAGCTGATGCGTTCGCGGAACTCCTCCTCCTGCTCGGCCATCAGATAGACGGAAGCTTCCCAGATGTCGCGCTTCTCATCCACCTCGGTGGTAGCAATCGCGACATCCTCTTCACCGAAATAGTCCGACATGAGATCGAGGATTTCACCGGCCTTGATTTCGGTCGTGGTGACATAAAGGCGGATTTCGCTCACGGCGGCTGCTTTCTCTGGCTAAGGCTACTTTAATCTGCCTTTGCCACAAAACCTTCATCAGTCCAAGGAGCCCAACGCAATTATGCCTTCGTACCTTTGAGAAGATTCTGGAGCTTCTGCTCAGCGACGTCAGGGTTTTCGCCGTAAGCGATTGTTCCTGCAAAGCGGCCATTGGCATCAAGCAGGATCACGGATGCGGTGTGATCCATGGTGTAGTCGCCGTTGGGATCCTTCTCGTCCACCGGCACCTTCTTGGCGTAGATGCGATAGCCTTTCAGCGTTTCGGCAATCTTGTCGGCCGGGCCGGTGATGCCGGTGATCCGCTTCGAAACGTTGGAAACATATTGCTGCATGATCTCTGGCGTATCGCGCTCGGGATCGACGGACACGAAATAGGCCTGCAGCTTGTCGCCGGCCGGGTCCACCTTTTCCATCCAGCCGTTCAGCTCGAACAGGGTCGTCGGGCACACTTCCGGGCAATGGGTGAAGCCGAAGAATAACGCCGTCGGTTTGCCCTGAAACGCCTTTTCCGTGATCGGCTGGCCATTTTGCGCGGTCAGCGCGAAAGGCACGCCATAGGCCGTCTCCACCATCTCCTCGCGGGTTTTCGTCATCTCGATCGTCAACCAGCTGACGACACCGGCGAGAACGACCACCACAGCCCACAATACGATGCGAATATTTCTCATTGTCCAATCCTACCCCGAAAGCCCGCGGCATATCGCAGGCCCTGCCCGACTGATATCGAACGGTGGCGGCGACCGCAAATCAACTGGGCGTATTTGGGTTGACCGCGCTGATTTGTCACAAAGCCACAATCGACAAAGGATTACAGGCACCAGGCAATGCCGCTCTGCACGGCGGAAAGGAAGATATCCGTGCTGTGCCGCACCCAGCCGTCAAAGGCAAGAAGCACGATGACAAGCGAAACGGCTGCGGCAAGACTTGCCAGAATAAACTTCAGCGGATGGGACGTCAGTGCCTTCATGTCCCTGTTATAACCTGTTTGGGCAGGCGCGAAAACCGCCAAAATACTGGGTTTTCACGGCCTGGTGACGGCAATTGTTAGGGAAAGTTTAAAATCTTGCTGCGCATGATCGCGGCAGCGGTTTTCAAATCCTCGACATGATGTCTCCCGGTCCATTCCGGCCACCGCATAAAGCTCAATCCTGCGCGGGCCTGTTAGAGAGCCATCAGAGGAAAACTGCCGTCATGTCCAACGCCATCAAGCAATCCGGCGCATATCTCGAAATCGTTTCCTTCCATCTGAGCGATCAGGAATTCTGCATCGACATCATGGCGATCCGCGAAATCCGCGGCTGGGCGCCGGTGACACCGATGCCGCACACGCCGCCCTATGTTCTCGGCCTCATCAACCTGCGCGGCGCCGTCATTCCCGTCATCGACATGGCCGGCCGCCTCGGCATGAAAATGACCGAACCGTCCGAACGCTCCGCCATCATCGTCACCGATATCGGCGGCAAGCTGGTCGGGCTTCTGGTGGAACAGGTCTCCGATATGATGACCATCCGCTCCGAAGACCTGCAGCCTGCACCCGATATCATTCCGGAAGAACAACGCAGCTTCTGCCGCGGCATCGTGGCGCTGGAGAAGAGCATGGTCTGTTTCCTCAACCTCGACACGGTTATCGCGGACGAACTGGCACGCGAAGCAGCCTGATCAGGTCACCAGCAGTTAACATACATGTGCAGAAGGGCAAACCCTACGGCTTCCCCTTCTGCCACGTCACCTGCTGGTTATAAAGCGGCACCGTCGATATCGCCATCTTGGCCGAGCCATCCGTCAGTTCCCGCGCATGCACGAGATAGATCAGCGTGTCATTCGTCTTGTCGTAAACCCGGCTGACCACAAGCTTTTTCCAGACCAGCGACATACCCTGCCGGAACACTTCTTCCCCACCCTTGGAAAGATCGATGTCGCCGATCTCAACCGGCCCCGTCTGGCTACAGGAAATAGCGTTGTTGGATGGGTCTTCGAACCAGTTGCCGTTTTTCAGCCGGTCGATCACGCCGCGGTCGAAATAGGTAACGTGGCAGGTCACACCCTTGATCTTCGGATCGGCAATCGCCTCGACGACGATGTCGTTGCCGATCCAGTCGACGCCGACCTTGCCGACGACCTCGGAATGCGCCGCTGTGACCGGCAGCAATGCCAGAAGGCCCGCAAACAAACCCGACAGAGTTTTCATCCTCATCGCATCTTCTCCGTTACGCTGCTTCAAACATAGGTGGATGAAGCCGTTAAGCAACCCGGGAGACGGTGCGTTTTTTCATGCTGCAAGGCTGATAACCCGTGGAGGCGAGACGACCGGCCACCATGCCGATCTTGTCCGGCAGGTCGCGAAGATGGGCGACGCGCAGCGCCTTGGCAGCAGCGATGGACGCAGCCGCGCAGACAACCGCATCTTCGGCGGCATTGTGATGCACGAAACGCAGCTGGAGGTGATGGGCAATGACGTTCAGCTTGTGCGACACCAGATTTGGCCAGACATGCCGGGCAATCTTGACGCTGCATAGATAAGAAAGATCGGGATAGGATTGCCGGTATTTATCGAATGATGCGCGCATGACGCTGAAATCGAAGGCGGCATTATGGGCGACCATCAGGGCGCCGTCGAAGTCGTCAATAAACTCCTCCATCACATCAGGGAATTCCGGCGCATCCTCGACATCGGCAGGGCGGATGCCGTGCACGGCAATGTTGAAGGGCGAAAACCGCATATCCTTCGGCCGGATGAGACGTTCCTCGACGCGAACGATCTCGCCTTCCTGTATCCACGCAAGCCCGACGGAGCAGGCGCTGCCCCGCTCTTCATTGGCGGTCTCGAAATCGATGGCAATGGTTTTCAAGAGTGATTCCCGTTTGTTTCATTCCGGCATAAACCGGATTGGCCTCAAAGAGAACCGGCCTCGGCCGAACCCGCCTGCGAAAGCATCCAGTCGATGAGTGTCACAAGATCGGGATTATCGAGCATGCGCCGCGGATAGACGAGGAAATAGGCTAGCGTGCTGGCCATGTCCTTGCCAAAGGGTGCAATCAATGCGCCCTCCGCAAGTTCGCGGGAAACGAGGGAGCGCCGTGTCAGCGCAATGCCGTGTCCGGCCTTGGCCGCATCCAGCGCGCCGTTACTGTCGATGAAGACGGTGCCACGGGAAGCGTCGACTTCGGATGCGCCGGCCGCCTCCAGCCAGCGCCGCCATTCGTTGCGATTTTCATCATGCAGCAGCGGCACGGATTTCAGGTCTCCCGCCTCCTGAAGCGGTCCGTATTTCTCAAGAAGCTGAGGCGAGCAGACCGGCAGTGTGCTGTCATCGATGAAACGGATGCTCTCTAGCCCTTCATAACGTCCAAAACCATGCCGCACCGCCAGATCGACATCGTCCCGCGAAAAATCCACCAGACGGTTCGTGACGCTGATACGGACATCCACATGCGGGTGTTGCTGCTGGAAAGAGGGCAATCGCGGCATCAGCCACTGCACGGCGAAGGTGGGCGTGCAACTGAGTGTCAGAACCGTGATTTCCGAGCGCGCCGTCAATTCTGCAGTCGCCTCGCGCATCATCCGAAAGGCGGTGCGAAGCGCGCCGTAATAACGCTCTCCTTCCCGCGTCAGTTGAATGCTGCGCGGCTTGCGCAGGAAGAGCTGCACACCAAGCCGTGCCTCCAGCTCCCGAATCTGCAGGCTGACCGCACCGGGCGTGACATTCAGCTCGTTGGAGGCGAGCGTGACACTGCGATACCGCGCCGCGGCCTCAAAGGCCTGCAACCCTTTCAGAGATGGAAGCTCTGCGATCATGGTTTAGCTCAGCTCAATTATCAGACGAGAAACTATCGTTTGAAAACACCATAAATCAGAGAGTAAATGGACGCAACAAGACGTGCAAAACCTCACCTGACTTGGAATACTGGATTGAGGTAAACTCAACCGATATCGGGTGGATGGCGGCAACTGCGTCTGCAACTATATCAATATTCATGCTCCCGGGAGACGAAGATGGCGATACAGAAACAGATGGATGCCCGCGAGTGGGCGATGCTCATAGCGCTCTCGCTGCTGTGGGGCGGATCGTTCTTTTTCATCGGCGTCGCCGTCAAGGAGCTGCCGCCCGTCACCATCGTCACGCTGCGGGTCACGTTTGCAGCCACCGCACTTCTGATCGTCTGCCGCCTCATGGGGCTTTGCCTGCCCAGGGAATGGACGATATGGCGCGCCTTTTTTGGCATGGGCCTGCTCAATAACATCATCCCCTTCTGCCTGATCGTCTGGGGCCAGACCCAGATCGCCAGCGGGCTTGCCTCGATCCTAAACGCCACCACGCCGCTCTTCACCGTCATCGTCGCCCATTTTCTGACCGCCGACGAGAAGATGACCGGCAACAAGCTGACCGGGGTCGTGATCGGCTTTGCCGGCGTGGCGACCATGATCGGCCCGGCGGCCTTTGGCGGATCATCCGGTCTGTGGGGCCAGATCGCCATTCTCGGCGCGGCCATCTCCTATTCCTTCGCGGGCATATTCGGCCGCCGTTTCAAGGCCATGGGTGTACCGCCGCTGATGACCGCCACCGGGCAAATATCCTCATCGACGCTGATGCTGATCCCCGCCGCACTCCTCATCGACAAGCCATGGACACTCGCCATGCCAAGCCTTGGCACCTGGGGCGCGCTGATCGGCATTGCGCTATTATCCACCGCGCTCGCCTATCTCATCTTCTTCCGCATTCTCGCCAGCGCCGGCGCCACCAACCTCGCGCTCGTCACCTTCCTCATCCCGGTCAGCGCCATTTTGCTCGGCTCGCTCATTCTCGGTGAGCAGCTGGAAATGAAGCACTTCGCCGGCATGGCGATGATTGCCGCCGGACTTGCGGCGATTGATGGCAGACTACCGGCGAAACTCCGAAGCCTGGTGCGCAATGCGCCCGCTTGACAGGAACACGGGGCAAAAGCATTCTGCGCGCATGATCGCAACAAAACAGAACATCATCCGTCGCTATACCATGACCGGCCATTCGGCAGGGGAAGGTATGTCGTCGCGGTAAGCGATCCATTTCCACCCTGCCAGTTAGAGCAGGGTTCGGACACCTGCTCCACACACGCCCCAATGCGCCGAAGGAGACAGGCATGCAGACTGTAAAAATCGCCGACAATGAAGATAAACCGTTCCAGCTAAGCGACGTTGTCCTGCGCGCTACTCGTTTGGACGATGCCGAAGCTTTGACGACCTGTTCAACCTGCCGGGAGTTCGTTACGGCACCCTTCGTCAGCCGTTTCAGTCACTTGAAAAAACACGACAAGCGCTGGAAAATCGCGGTCCGTCCGATATTTCCATCATCGGCGAATGGCGTGGAAAGATCGTTGCAAATGCGGGGCTGCGTCGCAGGGCGGGGAGGCAATCGCATGTGGCCGATCTGGCGATCAGTGTTCATGACGGCTTTGCCGGCAAGGGAGTGGGATCGTATATCCTCGCGGCGCTGATCGACACGGCCGACAACTGGCACGATATCCGTCGCATTGAATTGAATGTCTTCACCGACAATCTCGCAGCGATCAGGCTCTACGAAAAATTCGGTTTCGAACACGAAGGCACCTTACGCAACGACGCCTATCGAGATGGAAAATACGTTGACGCCCATGTCATGGCGCGACTTCGCTAAGTTGGTCAGCCGTTCAGATGATCTTCAAACACTTCCCGAATGGTCCGCCGCGACCATTCGGCCATTTTTTCGTTCCGCCCGCGCTCGGCATCCAGCACGATCAGCGCCTTCCATAATGCCCAGCCACGCCCGCGCTGCCATGTCGCCTCGTCCAGATCCAGCGCCCGGCGAAAAACAGCCCGGCTTTGCGCGTCGAGCACATTCCACGCAAGAATGAGATCGGACGATGGATCGCCAACGCCGGAACTGCCGAAATCAATGACCGCCGAAAGGTGCCCGTCCCTCACCAGCAGATTGCCCTCGGCAATATCGCCGTGCACCCACACGCCCTGCCCCTGCCAGCGGCTTGAAAGGGCAAGCTGCCATATCTGAATGGTCAACGCCTGATCCACCTCATCGGCAAGCCGCATCGCAGACGCCCTTGCCTCGCGATCATAGACAGCGAGCGATCCGCCACGATGGAAATTATGCGCACCAGCAGGCGGCCCACCTGAAGTGTCAATGTTATGCAAGGCCTTCAAAAATGCCGCAACATCAACGGCGATGACCGAAAGATCGACGCTGCCCAGAAGCCCGGCGAGAGGCTCGCCATCAAGCCAGTGATAGACGGACCAGCAGAACGGATAATCCCCTCCCGGTTGCCCGAGCGCCAATGGCGCAGGAATCGGAACCGGCAGCAGCGGCGCAAGCACCGGCAACCACCGGTGCTCCTTTTCCACCTGCGCCACATAACGGGCGGCGCTCGGCATGCGGATCAACATGTCATCACCGAGACGAAAACTGCGATTGTCCCAGCCGCTCAGCTCGACCGGGCGAATATCGAGCGCCGCCCATTCCGGAAACTGGTTGGCGATAAGCCCCCGGGCCTGCTCTACGCTGACGACAATGCGATCATCCATGCTGTCCACTCCCATCCAGGCGCAAAGCTCTAGCGAACGTGAACAACATGGCAGTGACAACGCCTCAGCCGCCGATCAGCGCCAGCCACTCATCCTCGTCCATGGTCTGCACGCCCAGTTCCGTCGCCTTGGCAAGCTTGGAACCGGCCCCGGGCCCTGCCACCAGAATATCCGTCTTTTTCGAAACGGAACCCGCCACTTTCGCACCGAGGCTTTCGGCGCGCGCCTTCGCCTCATCACGCGTGAATTTTTCCAGCGAACCTGTGAAGACAACGGTCTTGCCAGCCACCGGGCTACCTTCAGTCGAAGGCTTTTCGGCCTCTTTCGGGCGAAGCTCCCGCATCAGGCGGTCGATGACGTCGAGATTGCGCGGCTCCTTGTAGAACTCGATGATGGCGCGGGCCACCACCTCGCCGATGCCGTCGATACTGTTGAGCTCGGCCCAGGCGTCACTTGCCGGATCAGCCGCTGCCTTCATCGCCTCTTCGAAATGCTCGTAAGTGCTGTAGGAACGCGCCAGAAGCTTCGCCGTGGTCTCGCCCACATGACGGATACCGAGAGCAAAGATCAGCCGGTGCAAATCGATCTCGCGGCGGGCATCGATGGCGTCGAAGAGCTTCTTGACGCTGACCTTGCCGAAACCGTCGATATTTTCGAGCTTGGTCAGATGAGAGGCTTCCTGCCGCGCCTTGAGGGTGAAAATCTCGGGCGCGGTCTTGATCGAGAGCGCCGGATCGTCGCTTTCGAAGAAGAAGTCTATCTGCTTGGTGCCTAGCCCTTCGATATCGAAGGCATTGCGCGAAACGAAATGTTTGAGATGCTCCACCGCCTGCGCCCGGCAGACGAAACCGCCCGTGCAGCGCGTGACCGAATCGAGCTTGCCGGTTTTTTCATTGCGCTCGCGCACCGCATGGCTGCCGCAGACCGGGCATTTCTCCGGGAAGGCATATTTCACCGCCTCAGTTGGCCGCTTCTCCAGAAGCACATCCAGCACCTGCGGAATGACATCGCCCGCGCGCTGGACGATGACAGTGTCACCGATGCGGATATCGTGATCCTCCGGGCGGATGCGCTCGCCGCTATTGCCGATGCCTTCGATGTAATCGGCATTATGCAGGGTCGCATTGGTAACGACGACACCGCCAACCGTGATCGGCGTGAGCCGCGCCACCGGCGTCAAGGCGCCAGTGCGCCCCACCTGTATTTCAATATTCTCAACGGTGGTGAAGGCCTGCTCGGCCGGAAACTTGTGCGCGGTCGCCCAGCGCGGGCTGCGCGAACGAAAACCCAGCCGCTCCTGCAGATCGAGCCTATCGACCTTATAAACCACGCCATCAATATCATAATCGAGATCAGGTCGCGCGACGCCGATTTCATTATAATGCTCAAGCAATTGCTGGGCCGAGGTGAATCGCTTCATCAACGGATTGACCGGAAAACCCCACTCCCGGAACTTCTCGACGATACCATATTGCGTGTCAGCAATCCGGGCCGCCTGGCCACCATTCGAAACTTCACCCAGCGCATAGGCAAAGAACCGCAGCTTGCGTTTCGCCGTCACATTCGCGTCGAGCTGGCGCAGCGAGCCGGACGCGGTGTTACGCGGGTTAACATAGGTCTGTTTGCCTTCAGCCTCCATCTGGGCATTGAGCGCCAGAAAGTCGCTCTTGGCCATATAGACTTCGCCGCGAACCTCCACCACGTCAGGCGCGTCCGAAGGCAGCTCGTTTGGAATTTCCTTGATGGTCCTGATATTGGCGGTGACGTTCTCGCCGGTTGTGCCGTCCCCACGGGTCGCCGCCGTCTTCAGCTTGCCCTTCTCGTAGCGGATGGACATGGAAAGCCCGTCGATCTTCGGCTCGGCGGTAAAGGCGATGGAATCGTCAGGCACATGCCCTAGGAAACGATAGACCGAACTGACGAAATCGCGCAGGTCCTCTTCAGAAAACGTATTGTCAAGCGAAAGCATCGGCCGCGCATGCACGATCGGCGCGAAGGTTGGAAGCGGCGCAAAGCCAACTTTCTTCGAGGGGCTGTCGGCCCGCACGAGCGCCGGAAAAGCCGTTTCAATGGCATCGTTGCGCCGCTTCATCGCATCATATTCGGCGTCCGAAACCTCCGGCGCGTCCTTGCCGTGGTAAAGCGCATCATGGCGGGCAAGCTCAGCTGCCAGAAATGCCAGCTCGGAGGAGGCTTCAAGCTCGGTCAGGGTTTCGACGGGTTTCTGGTCTTTCGACATGACGGCCTCTTTTGCGAATTACCGAACGCTTTTAGCCGAAATAACAAACATTAAAAACAGTTTTGCCGCTGGACTCACAAGCCGAATCCGCTTGTGTAACGCAGCGGGCAGCCGTCAGTCCTTGGCCGCCAGCAGGCGAGCCGCCGCCGCCCTCGCCTCGTCCGTCACCGAGGCACCAGCAAGCATGCGGGCAATTTCTTCGGTGCGGTGGTTCGGCTCCATGGTGGCGACGCGCGTGGCAATGCGCTCACTGCCGTCGCCCAATGGGCCTTTGGAAATAAGGAGATGGGTTGCTGCCCGCGCTGCCACCTGCGGCGCATGGGTGACGGACAGAACCTGCACGGTTTTGGACAGGCGGCGCAGCCGCTGGCCGATCGCATCTGCCACGGCGCCGCCGACGCCCGTGTCTATTTCATCGAAGACCAGCGTCGGCGCCGAACCGCGATCCGCCAGCGCCACTTTCAGGGCCAGCAGGAAGCGGGATAGTTCGCCGCCCGATGCCACTTTCATGATCGGGCCGGGGCGTGTGCCCGGATTGGTCTGGACGTGGAATTCCACCGTGTCGATGCCTTCGGCCGTTGCCTGCTCGGTATCGGACGTCACCTCGACGGTAAACCGCGCCCGTTCCAGTTTCAGCGCCGGAAGTTCGGCCATGACCGCATTCGATAGAGCCTCCGCGGCATTGCGGCGCTTTTCGGAAAGCGACTGCGCAGCACGGTCAAAATCAGCCTTCACGACGCCGAGATTAGCCTCGAGCTTGCCGAGCTTTTCTTCACCTGCATCAAGATCGGCAAGATCGGCCACCATCTTTTCGGCAAGCGCCGGCAGATCAGGCACGGCAACATTATATTTGCGGCCGGCGGCACGCAGGGCGAACAACCGTTCTTCCACCCGCTCCAGCTCACGCGGGTCAAATTCGGTGCGGCGCAACGCCGCCTCCACTTCCATCTGCGCATTGGAAAGGTTGTCCAGCGCGGCATCCAGCAATTGTACGGTATCTTCCAGCAATCCCGGTGCTTCGTGGCTCTTGCGCTCCAGACGCCGCATCATCGACGCGATGACCGGCACGGGCGAAGCGTTGCCGTTCAGAAACTCGCTGGCTTCGGCAATATCGCCGGCGATGCGCTCGGATTTCTGCATCACCGCACGGCGCTCGGCCAATTCATCCTCTTCACCATCACGCGGCAAGAGCGTTTCCAGCTCCTCGACGGAAGACCGCAGATAATCCGCCTCGCGTGCCGCCGCCTCCACCTTGGCCCGGTGGGTCTTCAGGGCGCGCTCCGCATCCTTCCAGGTTCGGTAGAGCCCCTGAACGCTGCGCGCCTCATCGCTCAACCCGGCAAAGGCATCAAGCAATGTGCGGTGAGCGTCGGTATCGACAAGCGCGCGGTCGTCATGCTGGCCATGAATTTCGACCAGCATCTGTCCAAGCTGGCGCATCATCTGCACGCTCACGGCCTGATCGTTGACATAGGCCTTGGTTCGCCCGTCAGCGGACTGCACCCGACGAAAAATCAGGTCGCCATCATCATCAAGGCCGTTTTCGCGCAGGAGAAGCCGCGTCGGGTGATCGTGCGGGACTTCGAAAGTGGCGGTAACCTGCCCCTTCTCTTCCCCGTGGCGCACGAGACCGCCATCGCCGCGGCCACCAAGCGCCAGCGAGAGACTATCGAGAAGAATGGATTTGCCGGCACCCGTTTCGCCCGTCAATACAGAAAGGCCCGCCTCGAAACTGAGGTCGAGCCTTTCTATCAGGACTATATCGCGTATCGAGAGCTGGACCAGCATGGCCTATGCCCCGTCTCAGGCGCCGATGAGCTTCTTGCCGGCGCGCGAAATCCAGGACCCCTTGTTTTCACGCGGCTCCAGGCCCTGGCCCTTCAGCAGCTTGTAAGAATCCGAATACCATTGGCTGTCAGGATAGTTGTTGCCGAGAACGGCAGCCGCAGTCTGCGCTTCGTCCACAAGACCCATCGCGTAATAGGCTTCCGTCAGACGCGCCAGCGCTTCTTCGATCTGGTTGGTATTCTGGTACTGCTCGACCACGATTCGGAAACGCGAAACAGCCGCAAGATATTCCTTGCGCTCAAGGTAATAACGGCCGACCTGCATTTCGCGACCGGCGAGCTGGTCGCGGGCAAAACGGATCTTGGCCTGTGCGTCGGGGACATATTCCGAAGACGGATAGTCGGTCACGACCTTGTTCATCGCTTCGATCGTACGCTGCGCGGCGCGCTGATCCTGCGTGACGTCGGAAATCTGCTTCGAATAGGCAAGGCCGATCATGTACTGGACGTAAGCGGCATCCTTGGAGCGCGGATATTGCCGCAGGAAACGGCTGCCAGCCGTGATGGCTACATCGTTCTTGTTGGTGCGCGTGGCGATGAACGTCTGCATGACAAGCGCCTTCTGGCCCCATTCGGTGAACGGGTACTGCTTGTCGATGGCCTCGAACTTGCGTGAGGCTTCCGTCATATTGCCTTTGTTCATATTCGCCAGGCCCTGCTTGTACAGAACGTCTGGCGGATCGGTCTCGACGCCGAGCTTGGTAATGTCGATATCCGGATCGGACTGGCAGGCCGTGACGACGACGCTCGCGCCGACCAACATCAACGAAACGGCGATCCCCCGCATCGTACCCTTCATTGCACCAGACCCTACATGCTTCATTCGACAGTTCCCACTTCCCGCGCAAATACATAAGCATCGGCTTTGTATTGGCGTTCTAGCCATAAAAGCATCCGCAGGGCAACGCAATGATGACGCATTAACGCATTTTTATGGCATCGCCCCATGCAATCGCACGATTATCGGGCGATAATATGCAACTTCCTGCCCCGCCTCACGAAAAAGCCGCCCCAGAGGAGCGGCTTTTCCTGTCAATTGATGGCCTGCAAATGAACTTACGCAGACCAGGGTGCGAATTCCGGCATGTTGACCGCAACGAATTCGCGGGCGCGAACCATCTGGTTGCGGGCAGCCGGTGCTTCAACGATCTCATAGGCCGTACGGTCGCTCAGCAGCGCCTTCAGCGCATTGGCATTGACCTTGTGGCCGCCGCGATACGAACGGTAGCAGCCGATGAACTGCGCGCCAGCAAGCGCCAAGTCGCCCACGGCATCCAGCGTCTTGTGGCGGACGAACTCGTCCTTGGCGTAACGCAGGCCTTCCATGTTGATGACGCTGTTGTCGTCGGAGATGACGACCGAATTCTCAAGCGAGGAACCGAGCGCATAACCGGCGGCCCACAGACGCTCCACGTCCCGCATGAAGCCGAAAGTCCGGGCACGCGACAGTTCATTCTTGAAGGTCTCTGCCGTCAGGTCGCCCTTCCAGGACTGCCTGCCGATCAGCGGCGTGTCGAAATCAATGTCAACTTCGAAACGCGTGCCATCATAGGGACGGAATTCCGCCCATGAAGCACCCGAATCGATGCGCACCGGCTTGGTAACGCGGATGTAACGGCGCTTCACACCGAGATTCTTGATGCCGACCGATTCGATCGCTTCGATAAAGGGAGCGGAGCTGCCATCCATGATCGGCGCTTCCGGACCGTCGACTTCAACGATGAGGTTGTCGAGGCCCATGGCGTAGATGGCGGCCATGACGTGCTCGATCGTCGCCACTGACTGGGAGAGCGAACGGCCGAGCACGGTGCACAGATCGGTATTGCCGACATTGGCCGAAACCGCCTTCAACTCTGTGACGCTGCCATTTTCGTGAAGGCGCTGAAACAAAATGCCCGTCCCAGCTTCTGCGGGCTGGAACGTCATCGAGACCGGATTGCCGGAATGCACGCCAATGCCTTTAAGCTGAACAGCATGTGCGATAGTTGTCTGAAATCCGAGCAGTCCGATGGTCATGCGTCTATGCCTTGTTTTGCAAACCGCGCCGCTTGCGCCAGCGCCGTTCAAAGTTTTCAAGCCGGGTTTTAACGACCGGCGAAGTCAGTCTGTTCCTTTACCCAGCCTCATACATACGCACATGTAGGTGCCACGACAAATCACTGTTCGTTTCGGATTGTTACATGCACAACCCATTGAAAATACGAATTAATTTAGTGTTAATAACGTAAAATAAACAAACGCCCGGATCGTGAGATCCGGGCGTCTCAAAGGGATTATGGAATCGCCTTTAGTTGGACTGGCGACGCAGGAAGGCAGGGATTTCCAGCTGGTCATCATCGTGATGGCTGGACGAGGCAGGCGTCGCACGGCCGTGGTCGTCAAGCTGGCCACGACGCGGTGCGTAGAGGCTTGCTTCCGGCGAAAGCGGCGCGCGGCGCTGCTGCGGGGCCATGCTCGGCGCATCCATCATGTCAGAAGGAACTTCTTCTTCTTCGCGGCGACCAAGCGAGTTGGTGATGCGCTTCAGAAGACCCATTGGGCCACGCTCTTCCTGGGCAACAGGCGTAGCGCGATCACGATGATCCATCTCGGCCTTCACGACCGGCGGGAAGTCTTCGACCTTCGGCATGCGCACCGGCTCGGGCTGGCGGGCAACCGGTGCCGGCTCCTGGTAGATCGGGGCCTGCGGCTGCTGCATGCGCGGTGCCGGAGCGGCAACCTGCTCCGGTGCATGGTAGACGGGTGCCGGAGCAACCGGAGCCGGAGCGGCCTGCTGAACCGGCTGGGCCGGACGAAGAGCCGCCGGCGCTTCAGCCGGGGAGGATGCGAACAGCTTGCTCTGCGGACGGAAATCCTGAGACGGCTGCTGGTGAGCGGCAAAACCGAGTTCGCGTTCCATTTCAGCTTCTGCCGAACGGATGGTCTGGGCGATCTGGTCTACGGTCTTCGGTGCCTGCGATACTGCATGTGCAGGCTGAACTGCGGCCGGAGCGGGAGCAACGGCCGCGGAAGGACGGATAAGCGGCTTGGCGGCAGCTGCACGCATTTCGGCAACGTTCTGTTCGCCAATGCCGGCAACGCGGTCGATGCCAGTGGCCACGACGGACACGCGGATGAGACCTTCAAGAGCTTCGTCGAAGGTCGCGCCGAGGATGATGTTCGCATCCGGATCGACTTCTTCGCGGATACGGGTCGCAGCTTCGTCGACTTCGAACAGGGTAAGGTCGCGACCGCCGGTGATGGAGATCAACAGGCCCTGCGCGCCCTTCATCGACGTTTCGTCGAGCAGCGGGTTGGCAATTGCCGCTTCCGCAGCCTGCATTGCGCGGCCCGGACCGGAAGCCTCACCGGTACCCATCATTGCGCGGCCCATTTCGCGCATGACCGAGCGAACGTCAGCGAAGTCGAGGTTGATGAGACCTTCCTTCACCATCAGATCGGTAATGCAGGCAACGCCGGAATAGAGAACCTGGTCAGCCATGGCGAAGGCGTCGGCAAAGGTCGTCTTGTCGTTGGCAATGCGGAAAAGGTTCTGATTCGGAATGACGATCAGCGTATCGACGGACTTCTGCAGTTCCTCGATGCCCTGTTCGGCAAGACGCATGCGGCGGCCGCCTTCGAAGTGGAAAGGCTTGGTAACGACGCCGACCGTCAGGATGCCTTTGTTGCGTGCAGCCTGCGCGACGACGGGAGCAGCACCCGTGCCGGTGCCGCCGCCCATGCCGGCGGTGACGAAGCACATATGCGTGCCGTTCAGGTGATCGATGATCTCATCGATGCATTCTTCAGCGGCAGCGCGGCCGACTTCCGGCTGGGAACCGGCGCCGAGGCCTTCGGTGACGTTGACGCCGAGCTGAATGACCCGATCTGCCTTCGTCATGGTCAGCGCCTGCGCATCCGTATTGGCGACGACGAAATCGACGCCCTGGAGGCCGGCCGTGATCATGTTGTTGACAGCGTTACCACCGCCACCGCCGACACCGAAGACGGTGATGCGTGGCTTCAGCTCTGTGATATCAGGCTTCTGCAGCTGTATCGTCATTTTAACATTCCTTCTTTCTCTGGCCGCATCGCCCCGCTGGCCGATTCTTGAAACTCAACTCTGAACCCCCCGGCTTGCGCCCCGAGGCTACTCAAAAACTTTCTTTCAGCCATTGCCCTACCCGGGCTATCCGGCCGCTACCGTTGCCAAACGGCGAGAACATTCCGCCTTGCGCCGCATGAATTTCGATGTCCGCCACCTGCGGATAGATCATCAGTCCGCACGCCGTTGAAAAGGCAGGCCCCTTTGCCGCGACCGGAAGACCGGCCACACCCATGGGGCGGCCGATACGGACGTTGCGGGCAAGAATGCGCCGCGCCGTTTCCGGCAGACCCGTCAGCTGGCTTGCGCCGCCGGTCAGGACGACGCGCTTGCCGACAATCGGGCTGAAGCCGGACTTCTGGATGCGATCACGGATCAATTCCAGCGTCTCTTCGATACGTGCCCGCACGATGCGGGTGACCAATGCTCTTGAAACTTGCGATGGTTGATCGCGATCATCTTCGCCAATCGGCGGGATCGAAATCATGTCGCGCTCATCCGCGCCATTCAGCAAAGCCGAACCATGCACCACCTTCAGTCTCTCTGCATCTTCGATTCGTGTCGAGAGGCCTCGTGCAAGATCTGTCGTAACGTGATGACCGCCAAGGCCGATCGCGTCCGTATGGATGAGCCGGCCCTCGGCAAAAACCGAAATCGTCGTGGTGCCGCCGCCCATATCGATGGCGGCACAGCCGAGTTCAACTTCATCGTCTACCAGCGCTGCAAGACCGCTGGCGTAAGGCGTCGCCACCATGCCTTCGACGGACAGATGCGCACGGTTCACACAAAGCTCGAGGTTCTTCAGTGCCGTCCGTTCGACCGTGACGACATGCATGTCGACGCCGAGAAGATCACCATACATCGACAGCGGATCGCGAATGCCGCGCTCGCCATCTAGCGAGTAACCTGTCGGCAGCGAATGCAGGATGGCCCGGTCCTGACGCATGGATTGCTGGCTTGCCGCCACCAGAACCTTGCGCAGATCGCTTGCTTCCACTTCCTGCCCGCCGAGATCGATGCTCGCGGTATAGATATCGCTTGCCAGCCTGCCGGCCGAAACATTGACGATCAGGCTGTCTACGGTAAGCCCCGCCATGCGCTCGGCCGCATCAACGGCGAGACGGATAACGCCTTCCAGCGCATCGAGGTCGGCAATCACGCCTGACTTCACGCCACGCGAACGCTGGTGGCCGATGCCGATGATTTCCACCTTGTGGGTGCGGCCGGGCAGGATTTCGCTTTCCTGGCGCGGCGTCAGCCGGCCGATCATGCAAACGACCTTGGTCGAGCCAATGTCCAGCACCGAAACGATGTGGCTGCGCTTGGAAGAAAGCGGCTTCAGCCGAGGCAGACCGAAATGGGAAGAACCGAAAAAGCTCATGTGTTCTTCTCCGCTTTCTTGAGAGCCTTGGTGCGCGCGTCAACAGCAGCCTGCCGGCGCTCGGCAGCGCCTTCGGTCAATTGAATGGTCGTGCGATCCGAAAGGCGCAGGTCCACCGCAGCGACGTCGCGCGACAGGACCTTTTCTTCCAGATCGAGCCGCGCCAGCAGTTGCAGCGCCTTCGGCAGATTTTCTTCCGGCAGCTTCACGACAATGCCGTTGTCGAGATGCAGGTCCCAGCGGCGGCCGGCGATGCGCACATAGGCGCGAACCCGGTTACGGATTTCCGGCCAGTCGGCCAGCTGCTCGACGAAACCGGCAGCGCCCGTTTCCGCGTCGCGTCCGACAAAGAGCGGCAGAGCGGCGAATTTATTGTCACGCAGCGGCGCGATAACGCTGCCGCTTTTTTCGATCAGCGACAGTTCCGTTCCATGCTGCCAGATGCCAAAGGCCTGACGCTCCTTGAGGCGCACCTCGATCGTCTTAGGATAGACCTTGCGGATATCAACATCTTCCACCCAGGGAAGCTGCACGAGCTTGCGGCGCGCCGCATCGATATCGAGTGCGATCAAGGAGGTGCTGCCATCGAGGCCGAGAAGCTGGAAGACGTCGATCTCCGAAGTCTGGAGATTGCCGGAGACCTTGACGTCTTCAACCGCAAAACCAGCCGCCGATGTCGTGGTCTGAGTGACGATGTTGGTGTGGCCGCCGAGCGACATGCCGTAGAGGCCTGTCGCCGCATAAAAAGCAACGGCCGCAATCGTGCCGGTATGGGCGGGAATATGGATGCGTCCGGTCGCAAGGCTGACGCCGAAACGCACGACCCGGCGTAGCGGACGCGGCAATACCATGCGATCGTCGGCACTTGCTGACGCCGCAAATTGCTCGCGCTTTTTTGCCGTCGACTTTTTGCCGGTCACCGCAAACACGAAGCGTCCTCCACCATCCAGCTGACAAGGTTACCAAAGGAGCGGCCAGCATGGGCCGCCATTTCCGGCACCAGGGAG
>JAEXMK010000259.1 GCA_023444445.1 Pseudomonadota bacterium
ATCTTGATGGGGTTCGGGGCGCGGCGGAAGTTGATGGAGGTGAAGACCACCTCGCTACCCTTCTTCAGCGAAGCGATCATGGCATCCGTCAGCGGAACTTCGGCCGTGCACTTGTCGGGAAGGCAAACGGCGTAGTCGAGCTTCTGGCCCTTGCCGCCATCGATCTGCATCATCACACCAGGAGGAATGAGACGCGCGGTCGGAACGGAAACCTGCAGCAGCTTGCGGTTGACCTTGCCTTCAACGGTGATGAGGCCGACAGCGGTGATCATCTGGCCGTTCTGGGCAAGAACCACGTTCTGCACGACGCAGACATCGTTGTCTTCCTGCTTGGAGCAGGTCTTGAACCAACCGAGCGGCGGAGCGCCAGCGCCGCCCTGAGCAGCCGGTGCAGCATCCTGCGCCTGCGAGATGGCCGGAGCGGAAACTGCGCCGAGAGAAAGGACCAGAGCGGACAGAGCCGTCCGGGTGAATGTGTTTGCCTTGTGCATCATAAGAGTTCCGTCTCCTGAATGTCTGCCAGAACAGGCCGTTCGAGGCTCTGTTCGTCGATGGCGGTATCCTTCTGCCCGTTCAACTGTCGTTTAAATGAGGCAAATGCGTGACCCGTCTCTTCCGGCCACCCTGTTACATGCCGTTCGCGGCGATATCCAGCACTTCTTTAACTTTTTCTTGAGCGGACCCAAGATTTCCCGCGCTTGCATGGGTCATGCAATGTCCCTGTGCTACATATCTGCCAGAATCATGATGATAAACGGTCCTGACGCACATCGGACGGACAGTTGAGACAGGACAGTGACATGCGCAACCTTGCGGCCCTCATCCCCGCATTGTTTCTTTTGGGATCATCCCTGCTTCCCGGCGAAAGTGCCGTAGCGCAACCCCTGCACGCCATCTCGATGCATGGTACGCCGGCGCTTCCCGCGGATTTTTCACACCTGCCTTATGTCAACCCGGACGTGAAGAAAGGCGGCCGCATTTCTTACGGCGTTGTCGGCACTTTCGACAGCCTCAATCCCTTTGTTCTCAAGGGAATGCGCACCACGGCTCGTGGTGTTTGGGATCCGGAATTCGGCAATCTTCTTTACGAGCCGCTGATGTCGCGCTCCAGCGACGAGCCCTTCAGCCTCTATGGGCTGCTCGCCGAAACCGTGGAGTGGGACGACGAGCGCAGCTTCATTCAGTTCAACATCAATCCCAAGGCGAAATGGTCGGATGGCGAGCCGGTAACGCCTGATGACGTGATCTTCACTTTCAATCTTCTGAAGGAAAAGGGCCGCCCGCCTTTCAATAGCCGTCTCGATGGCGTGGCCAAGATGGAGAAAACAGGCGAGCGCAGCGTGCGCTTCACCTTCAATGAAAGAGCCAATCGCGAAACCCCGCTTATTCTCGCCTCCTCCACGCCGATCCTGCCAAAACATGCGATCGATCCGGAAAGATTCGAGCAGGCGGGCCTCGGCGCGGTTGTCGGCTCGGGTCCATACCGAATCAAAACGCTGCGTCCGGGTGAACGAATCATCTGGGAGAGAAACCCCGACTACTGGGGCAAGGATATTCCAGGCAAAGTTGGCTTCGATAATTACGACGAAATCAGCATCACCTATTTCCTCCAGGTTACAACCATGTTCGAGGCCTTCAAGAAGGGCGATATCGACATCTACCCCGAAGGCGACGCCATCAACGGCACCTCCGATACCTCCCATTGGGGACAGGCTTACAATTTCCCGGCCGTCCATCGCGGCGATATCGTCAAGGACGTGTTCCAGCCGCGCCTGCCGACCGGCATGTTCGGCCTCGTCTTCAACACCCGCCGTGCCGTTTTCGCTGACGAGAAGGTGCGTGAGGGCCTTACCTATGCGTTCGATTTCGAGTGGATGAACAAAAACATCCTCGGCGGCTCCTTCAAGCGCACCCAGAGCTACTGGCAGAACTCGCCGCTCGGCGCCTATGGCAACGCCGCCGACGAGCGCGAGCTGGCGCTGCTCGGCGACGCGGCGAAGACCATGTCTCCGGAGCTGCTGGCCGGCACCTACGCCCTGCCTACGACAGACGGCACGGGCGCCGACCGCAAGGTGCTGAAAATGGCCGTCGACACGCTGAAAGAGGCTGGCTACAGCATCAAGAACGGCAGGATGTCCGATGCCAATGGCCGCCAGCTTGCTTTCGAGATCATGACGCAGAACCCGGCGCAGGAACGTATAGCGCTTGCCTATCAGCGCTCGCTGAACCTGATCGGCGTCGCCATGGGCATCCGCTCGGTCGATGACGGGCAATATCAGGCCCGCTCGAACAGCTTCGATTACGACATGATCATCCGCTCCCTGCCCTCGTCGCTTTCGCCTGGTATGGAGCAACTGAACCGCTGGAATTCGCTTTCGCGTGATGCGCAGGGCAGCTTCAACTATGCAGGTGTTGCCAATCCCGATATAGACCGGATGATAGAGGCGCTGTTGCAGGCCCGCTCGACGGAGGATTTCCAGGCAGCCGTGCGCGCCTATGACCGTCTTCTCGTAGCCGGCCATTATATCATTCCGCTCTATTACATCGGCGCCCAATGGGTCGCACGCTGGAAATATATCGACCGCCCGGATATGACACCGATACAGGGCAATCAGAAACAGACCTGGTGGGACGCGCGGGCGCAATAACCTGCCGCCGTCAGGTCGATCATATAAGGAACCTCAGCCATGGAACGCATCGTTGTTGACGTCGTATCGGACATGGTCTGCCCGTGGTGTTATCTCGGCAAGGCCCGGCTCGATCTCGCCATTGCCGAGGTGCAGGATGAAATCAGCGTCGACGTGAACTGGCGTCCCTACCGCCTCAACCCGGACTATCCGCCGGAAGGCGTCGACCAGAAAGCCGCTCTCGAGGAAAAGCTCGGCAAGGAACGTCTGGAACAGGCGCATGCCACTCTGGTGCAGCTCGGCAGGGAAGTCGGCATCAACTACAATTTCGACGCCATCAAGATCGGCCCCAACACGCTTGATGCACACCGCCTGTCGCTTTGGGCCCATTCCGAAGGCCGCGATGTCCAGGAGAAGGTCGTGACCGGCCTGTTCAAGGCCAATTTCGAAGAGGGCCGCAACATCGGAGATCACACCGTGCTGATCGACGTTGCCGCAAAGGCTGGCATGGATGCAAAAGTCGTCGAGCGGCTGCTGGCTTCGGACGCGGACAAGGACACGGTCATCGCCGAAATCGATGCTGCCCAGCAAATGGGGGTCGCCGGTGTACCATTCTTCATCATCGATCAGAAATACGCCATAAGCGGTGCACAAACCCCTGACGTCCTGATTGCTGCACTGCGGGATATTGCAAAAATCAAGTCGGACGAGCATAGATCGATGAACTGACGGCTAAACCGCCGGCGGTTTTCTGCAACTCGATTTTCCGCCGGTGTTCCGTGTCCGACCAGACCCTGAAAGGCATTTTGCTCGCCTTTGCCGCCTTTGCTGCCTACGCCTGGAGCGATGCCAGCGTTAAACTCATAGAAGGCCAGATTTCGCCGATCGAATCGGTCTTTTTCGGCGCCGTGTTCGGCCTTGTTGCCCTGCCCTTCATCCGCAAGCGCAATGACAGCTGGCTGGATGTGGTGAAGACGACCAACCGGCCCTTGTGGATCATCCGTTTTTTTGCCGCCGGCACCGGTGCCGTCGGCAGCGTGACCGCCTTTACCCATCTATCCATGGCCGAAGCCTTCGCGCTGATCTTCCTGCTTCCTTCCTTCGTCACCATCATGTCGGTGGTATTTCTGAAGGAACAGGTCGGCATCCGCCGCTGGTCGGCGGTCATTATCGGCTTCCTCGGCGTGCTGGTCATCCTGCGGCCGGGCTTCCGGGAACTGGGCATCGGCCATCTCGGCGCCATCATCGGCGGCTTCAGCGGCGCGCTCAGCATCGTCATCTTCCGCGCCATGGGCCCGTCGGAAAAGAACGTCTCGCTTTATGGGGCGGGTGTGCTCGGCTGTCTCACCATCAGTGGCGTTGCCATGGTGCCGACCTTTGTCATGCCGGGTGGTGAACAATGGCTGCTGCTGGCGGGTTACGGCCTGCTCGGCGCGCTTGGCAACGTCCTGGTCATGTATGCCGCCCAATATGCGCCGGCCGCCATGATCGGTCCGACTCAATATAGCCAGATGCTCTGGGCAATTCTCTTCGGTTATCTGATTTTCGGCGACCGTATCGACGGATGGATGCTGATCGGCATCGCCCTCATCGTCGGCTCCGGCCTGTTGACGCTGATCCGTGAAAAGCAGAGAAAAGTGCCGCTTCCCGCCTCGATCGCCGCGACCGACCAGAACGTGGCTGTTGGCATCACCCCGGAAGACAGCCGCTAGCTAAAAACATGCTAACACCGGCGACGCTCTGAACGCCGCCGGTCTGCCAGTCGATCAATCGCAAACCCTGACCCGATACATGTCACCCCAGGCATCCTGCCTCCAGGCAACGTGGCAGCGCGGATAAACCGGCTGGTAAACAACAGGCGGGCCATAAGCGGGCGCAGCGTAGACGGGTGGACCGTAAGCCGGCGCGTAATAGGCGGGGCCGTAAGCGTAGCCCGGGTGTCTTGCACCCGCAATCAGCGCTCCGCCAATGATCGTGCCTGCGATGCCGGCGGCAAGGCCGCGGCCGAAATTATTGCGCGCTTCCGCCTGGCTGGTGGTGGCAATTGTGGTGCCCGCAATTGTCAAAGCAACCAGACCAGCGGTGGCAAACCTGTTGATATTGGTCCACATCGTCCTGCTCCTTCATCACCCGGCGGCTTCACGATCCGCCGCACCGGGTATGAGGATGAGATTACGCCCGCGAAGACTACCGATACATGTCCGTTTCGTTACATCGCGGTAATTTTGGCTGAGGCTTTCGGGCTGAGTCTCCGACTGTGGGCCGCAGGTGGGTGCGGCTTACCCCCTCTGCCCTGCCGGGCATCTCCCCCACAAGGAGGGAGATCGGCAAGACGCGCCGTCACCAGTTCATTCTCTAACGTTGATATAGGCAAAACCTTGCCGCATATCGATCTCCCTCCTTGTGGGGGAGATGCCCGGCAGGGCAGAGGGGGGTAAGCCGCACCCACCTGCGGTGCCAAATAGCCCCCCTTGAAGCTCAAATCTACGACCGAGCCAACTCCGCCAGCTGCGTCATGATCATCGCCGCACCCGTCAGCCGCTTTTCCGGCGTCGGCAGATCGCGGTTGAGGAACAGGCTGTGATCGGGGCGGATCTTCGCCATCGATCCCTGCTTGCCGATGTAGCCGACCAGCGCGCCCGGGTTCGGGAATTCCTTGTTGCGGAACTGCACGACAACGCCCTTCGGCCCGGCATCCAGCTTCTCGACATTGGCAATGCGGCAGAGCGACTTGATGTAGACGATCTTGAGCAGATGCTGCACTTCTTTCGGCAGCGGGCCGAAACGGTCGATCATTTCAGCGCCAAAACCGTCGATCTCGCTGATATCCGCAAGCTCGCCAAGGCGGCGGTAAAGACCCATGCGCAGATGCAGATCAGGAACGTAATCTTCCGGAATCATAACCGAGGTGCCGACCGAAATCTGTGGCGACCAGCCGCTATCCTGCACCTGCTCGTCGCCCTTCACTTCGGCCACGGCCTCTTCCAGCATCTGCTGGTAAAGCTCGAAGCCGACTTCCTTGATATGGCCGGATTGTTCCTCGCCGAGCAGATTGCCCGCGCCGCGAATATCGAGGTCGTGGCTCGCCAGCTGGAAACCGGCGCCGAGCGTATCAAGCGATTGCAGCACCTTCAGCCGCCGCTCCGCCATCGTGGTCAGCACCTTGTTGACCGGCAGGGTGAAGAGCGCAAAGGCGCGCACCTTGGAACGGCCGACACGGCCGCGTAGCTGGTACAGCTGGGCAAGGCCGAACATATCGGCACGGTGCACGATCAGCGTATTGGCGGTCGGCACGTCGAGGCCGGATTCGACGATGGTGGTCGACAGCAGCACATCATATTTGCCGTCGTAGAAGGCGTTCATGATGTCTTCGAGTTCGCCCGCCGCCATCTGGCCATGCGCCACCGCCACCTTCAGCTCCGGCACATCCGATTGCAGGAAGGCGTGGATATCGGCAAGATCGGCAAGACGGGGGCAGACGTAAAAACTCTGGCCGCCGCGATAATGCTCACGCATGAGCGTCTCGCGAATGACGAGCGGATCAAACGGCGAAATGAAAGTGCGCACCGCCATGCGGTCGACAGGCGGCGTGGTGATGAGGGAAAGTTCGCGAACGCCGGTCATCGCCAGCTGCAGCGTACGTGGAATGGGCGTCGCCGACAGCGTCAGCACGTGCACATCGCTTTTCAGCTCCTTCAGCCGCTCCTTATGCTTGACGCCGAAATGCTGCTCTTCGTCGATGATGAGCAGGCCGAGATTGGCAAAGCTGATGCCCGCACCGAGCAGCGCATGCGTGCCGACGACGATATCCGTCTTGCCATCGGCCACTTCCTTTTTGGTCAGCGCCAGTGCCTTGGAGCCGACAAGACGGGACGCCTGCTGCACGCGGATGGGCAACCCGCGGAAGCGCTCCGAGAAAGTCCGGAAATGCTGGCGGGCGAGCAGTGTGGTCGGCACCACGACAGCCACCTGCACGCCATTCATGGCGGCAAGGAAGGCGGCGCGCAGCGCCACTTCGGTCTTGCCGAAGCCAACGTCGCCGCAGATAAGGCGGTCCATCGGCCGGCCGGCCGCGAGATCCTCCCGCACCGCCTCGATGGCGTTCAGCTGGTCCTCGGTTTCGTCGTAGGGGAAACGAGCTGCAAACTCATCGTAGAGCCCGTCCGGCGCAATGAGCTCCGGCGCATGGCGCACCAGACGCGCCGCCGCAATGCGGATAAGCTCGTCGGCCATGTCGAGCAGGCGCTTCTTGAGCTTGGCCTTGCGCATCTGCCATGCGCCGCCGCCGAGCTTGTCGAGCGTCGCTTCCGCCGCATCGGAACCGTAGCGAGAAAGAAGATCGATGTTTTCGACCGGCAGGAACAGCTTGGCGTCGTCGGCATAGTGCAGTTCGAGACAGGCGCGAGGTGCACCCGCCGCCTCGATGGTCTGCAGGCCGACAAAACGGCCTATACCATGTTCAGCGTGGACGACCAGTGAGCCCTCGTCCAGACCGGCCACTTCCGAAATAAAATCCGCACCGCGCTTGCGACGCTTCGAGCGACGCACCATACGGTCGCCGAGAATATCCTGCTCGCCGATGACGGCAAGGTTTCCCGTCTCGAAACCCGCTTCGAGGCTCAGAACCGCCGAGGCCGCCTCGCCTTTTCCGAGCTTCTCCACCTCTTTCAGCGAGGTGACCGGCTTGATCTTCTCAAGCCCATGCTCGTTCAGCACCTGCAGCAGCCGGTCGAGCGAACCTTCCGACCAGCCTGTTATCAGCACCTTCCAACCCTTGGCGCGGCGCTCGGCAATATGCTTTACGGCCAGATCGAAGACATTGACCCGTTCTTCGCTTTCGCCTTCGGTTGGCGGCCGCGCCCAGCGCGGTCCGACATGCGCGTCCAGCGTGGCGACGGGTCTTCCCTCGCTATCCTGCTCATTGAAGGGTGTCAGACGCACCGCATTGACGGTAGACAGGGCCGTGTCGAAATCCTTGCCGTTGAGATAAAGCTGGCCGGGAGACACGGGCTTGTAGGGCGCGCCCTGCGTCGAACCTTTGGTTTCGCCGGAACTTCTCCGCGCCTCGTAATAATCGAGCACCAGCTTGGAGCGCTCCTTGGCCGCCTCCCGCGCCGTGTGATCGGTGACGATGCGGAACCCTTCGAGATAATCGAAGGCGGTCTCCAGCTTTTCGTAAAACAGCGGCAGCCAGTGCTCCATGCCCGCATAACGGCGGCCCTCGGAAACGGCCTGATAAAGTGCATCGTCTCGCGTGGCCGCGCCGAACAGCGACAGGTAATTCTTGCGGAACCGGCTGATCGTATCCGGCGTCAGCGTCACTTCGCTCATGGGGTTCAGGTCGAGCGAGCGTGCCTGTCCGATGGTTCGCTGGCTGGCCGGATCGAAGGTGCGGATGCTCTCCAGCGTATCGCCGAAGAAATCGAGCCGCACAGGCTCTTCGGTCCCTGGCACGAAAACATCGAGAATGCCGCCGCGCACGGCGAACTCACCCACTTCACGCACCGTCGCCACCCGGTCGAAACCGTTGCGCTCCAGCCGCGCGGCAATATCCTCCATGCGGATCTGGTTGCCGGGTCTGGCAGAGAAACCAAGGCTTTCGATGATGTCGCGCGGCGCCATCTTCTGCAGCATGGCGTTGACGGTGACCAGCACGATGGCCGGATGCGGTTTCTTCGCGTGGCTGATGAGACCGGCAAGCGCCGCCAGGCGACGCGCCGACGTGTCGGCGCTTGGTGACACGCGGTCATAGGGAAGGCAGTCCCAGGCCGGCAGCGTCATGACCGGAATATCGGGCGCAACAAAGCCGAGGATTTGCTCGAGATCGGCAATGCGCTGGCCATCCGACATGACATAGGCAACCGAGCTGCCTGCGCGCGCCATCTCGGCAAGCAGCAGCGCTTCCATGCCTGCGGGCACGTTTCCGATGGTCAGCGGCGTATCGGCCGACGACACCAGCTTTGCATCGAATCCGGCTATCATGGTTTCAGGCTTTCACGTTGTCTGCGGTGACGAGATCGAAATCGGGACGGTAGGAGGCGATCTTTTCAAACAGCGGGGTCTGGAATTTTTCCGGGATGGCAAGCGCGCCCGTCACCATCTTGACGAGGTCATTGTCCTCTTCCGCCATGATAATCTCAAGCTCATCGAGCTGGTCATCGGAAAGCAGCGCAATATTGTCTTCCGCGAATTGCCCGAGAACGAGGTCCATCTCGCGAATCCCGCGGTGCCAGCAGCGGTAGAGTATCCGCCGGCGTCTCGGATCGAGGTCGGCACTCGTCCGCACCAGTCCAGTCATCGCATTTTCCTTCCCGTATCGGTTTGCAGCACATGATTTCACCTGACACGCCATCCACCCCCTCATTCCTGTGCTCGTCACAGGAATCCAGCCGACGCGCGTCGGCGCGGCGGAGCGACTCCTTTCAGCCCAAGGACTTGGGCTGACTGGATCCCTGTGACAAGCACAGGGATGAGGAGAGGTGAGCGTCACGGAAAACAGCAGGCTTCGAACTTGCAGCCTGCTGCTCAATCTTTGTGCCGTCCATTACGACCTCCTATAGAACAGGAGGCGAACGCTTGGGAACCGGTTTTTATCGAAATAATGCTGCAGCCGTGAAATCTGCCGGTGATAACCCGCCTTTGTTATAAGCGAAGTCTTGCATAAGCCGCCACCTTCCCCGATTTTGCTGGCCATGCGCCCGGCCATTCTCGATCCGCTGTTTGCCTCCGTCTCCACACTTGCCGGCGTGGGGCCGAAGCTCGCCGATCTCCTGGCCAAGCTCTTGAGCCGGGAAAGTGCCGACGATACCCGCGTCATCGATCTCCTCTTCCACGCGCCCTCCAATGTCATCGACCGCCGCAATCGTCCCGGCATCGCGCTTGCAGCACCCGGCGCCATTGTCACCATTCAGGGACGTGTCGACCGCCATCAGCCGCCACCGCCGGGAAACCGTAACGCGCCCTATCGCGTCTTCCTGCACGATGAGACCGGCGAACTGGCGCTGACCTTCTTCCGTGCCAAGGGCGACTGGCTGTCCAAGGCGCTGCCTGTCGATGAAGAGGTTCTGGTCAGCGGCAAGGTGGACTGGTTCAACGGCCGCGCCTCCATGGTGCATCCGGATTTCATGGTGAAGCTTTCCGAGGCGGAAAATCTGCCGCTTGTGGAAGCGGTTTATCCCATGACCGCCGGCCTTTCCGCCAAGGTGTTGCGCAAGGCGATCGAAGGCGGGCTCTCGAAGCTGCCGGTCTTCCCGGAATGGATAGACGAGACGCTCAAGACTCGGCAGGGCTTCGGTGACGTGGCGTCCAGCTTCCGCGAATTGCACGATCCGCGCGACAGCGCCGATGTCGATCCTCAGGCCCCGGCACGCCGACGGCTTGCCTATGACGAATTCCTGGCGGGGCAGCTCTCACTGGCGCTGGTGCGCCAGCGGCTGCGCAAGGTGGCGGGCCAGCCGATCCGCGCCAAGGGCGATATCGCCGCCAAAATCCTCGCGCAATTACCCTTTTCCTTGACGGCAAGCCAGAGTGCGGCGGTGAAGGATATCCTGACCGACATGGCCGGCGAAGACCGCATGTTGCGGCTGTTGCAGGGCGATGTGGGGGCCGGCAAGACGCTGGTGGCGCTGATGGCCATGGCAACGGCGGTAGAGGCTGGCGGACAGGCGGTGCTGATGGCGCCCACCGAAATCCTCGCCCGCCAGCATTATGCCACCATCTCCAAACTCGCCCAGGCCGTGGGCCTCACGGTGGAAGTGCTGACCGGTCGGACCAAGGGCAAGGAGCGCCGCGAGATCGAGGAGCGCGTCGCTTCCGGCGAAGCGCAGATCGTCATCGGCACCCACGCGCTGTTTCAGGACAGCGTGAGCTACAGGAACCTCGTGCTGGCCGTGGTGGACGAACAGCATCGCTTCGGCGTGCATCAGCGCCTGCGCCTCACCGCCAAGGGCATCACGCCGCATATGCTGGTCATGACCGCCACGCCCATTCCACGTACGCTGGTTCTTGCTGCTTTCGGGGACATGGATGTCTCCAAGCTCACCGAAAAGCCGGCTGGCCGCAAACCAATCCAGACCGTCACGATCCCCACCGAACGCATCGGCGATATTGTCGAGCGGCTGCGTGCAGCACTGAAGGACGGCAAGAAGGCCTACTGGATCTGCCCGCTGGTGGAGGAGACAGAGGAGTCCGACCTGATGTCGGCAGAAGAGCGGCACGCGGTTCTGTCGCAAATGCTTGGCGCCAATATCGGTCTCATCCACGGACGTATGAGTGGCCCGGAAAAAGACGCCGCCATGTTGGCCTTCAAGAGCGGCGAAACCCGGCTTCTGGTGGCAACGACAGTGGTGGAAGTGGGCGTCGACGTGCCTGACGCGACGATCATGGTCATCGAACATGCCGAACGTTTCGGCCTTGCCCAGCTTCACCAGCTGCGCGGCCGCGTTGGCCGTGGCGACGAAGCCTCCACCTGTATCCTGCTCTATAAGGGCCCGCTCAGCGAAAACGGCCGTGCCCGGCTCTCCATCCTGCGCGACAGCGAGGACGGCTTCCTGATCGCCGAGGAAGATTTGAAGCTGCGCGGCGAAGGCGAGCTGCTCGGCACCCGCCAGTCCGGCACGCCGGGCTTCCGCATCGCCAGCCTCGAGGCCCATGCCGATCTTCTCGAAATCGCCCGCAAGGACGCAGCCTATGTTATCGAGCGCGACCCGGAACTGACCGGCCCGCGCGGCGAGAGCCTGCGGACCCTGCTCTATCTGCACCGCCGCGACGAAGCGATTCGTTTCCTGCACGCTGGCTGAAAGTGAACGCCCATGAACATGATCGATCCGCGCCGCCCGCCACCCGCCTTCCGCAAGGGATACGCGCTGTGCTCACCGCAGAACATCCTGCAGCCTGAGACATTTGCGAAGAGCGCGAAAAAGGCGATTGGCAAGGCGTTCAAAAAGCCCGGTCGCAAAAAGGCTTGGGCGGAGGCATTGGAACAGGGCTGGAGCGTGCGCCTTGTCTATATGCGGCTTTTCGTCCCCGTGTTCCACGCCACGACCACCGGAACAGAGGTCGATGATCTGGACGACGAGGATTGATGTGGTCCATTGAATGGACTAATATAATGCTAACTTCAACGCCCGAGGTTAGCCGTGCAGATATCCGTGACTGATGCAAAAAGTCAGCTTACCGAACTGGTACGCCGCGCCGAAGCCGGTGATGAGGTCATTCTCACCCGTCATGGCCACGCAGCCGTGCGGCTGGTTCCAGTCACCGTCGTGGCGGATAAAACATCCCGTAGGGCCGCGCTCGTAAAAGTGCGCGCGACTGTCGCCAACAGAGCCGATAACGGCCCGGATGCCGCGCATAGTCAGGATTTTCTCTATGACGAGCACGGCCTTCCGAAATGATGGTTATCGATACGTCGGCTCTGATGGCAATCCTGCTCGATGAACCCAAAGCGGATGCCTGCGCCTCAGCGCTCGAAACAGATGAGCCTCTGCTCATTTCAGCGGGGACGCTTGCGGAGGCTTTGATCGTGGCGCAGCGGCGCGACCGCAGCCGGGAACTAGAGATGCTGATCGAAGGTCTGGGCGCCGAAATCAAACCCGTCACCCCCAAATCGGCGCATGGCGTTTCCGAAGCTTATCGCATGTGGGGCAAGGGCATCCATCCTGCCGGACTGAATTTCGGCGACTGCTTTGCCTACGAGCTGGCGAAAACCGAGGCGTGCCGTTTGCTTTATGTCGGCAACGACTTTTCGCAGACGGACATCCCGGGCGTTCTTTAACTTAGACCGGCGCGATCATCTTCGGCGGCTTGAAATCCGGGGCCACCAGACCGCCGGATATCAGCAGTTTCGCCGCATCTTCCGGTGTCATGTCCAGCATCACGATCTTGTCTTTCGGCACGAACAGCAGGAAGCCTGCCGTCGGCACCGGTGTGGGCGGCAGGAACACGGCGACCATCTGCTGACCCATTTCGTTGAAACGGTGGGCAAGCTCACCCTTGACTTCGGAGGATACGAACACCATCGCCCAGGTACCTGACGATGGAAATTCGATAAGCCCGACCTTTTTGAAGGAGTTCGAGTGTTCCTTCAGGACGGATTCGAACAGCTGCTTGATGCTTTTGTAGATCGGCCGCACCAGCGGCATGCGGTTGAGCACGGATTCACCGACGCCGACGATCCATTTGCCGATCAGGTTGTTGCCGAGAAAGCCGATAAGCGTGATGCCGATGACGGCGATCAGCAGTCCGAAGCCGGGGATCGCAACATCGAAATATTGCTCGGGATCGTAACGGGCGGGGATATAGGGTTTCACCCAGCTATCCGCCCATTGCAGGAAGCTCCACACCAGCCACATGGTGATGGTGACGGGCGCGAGGATCAGAACGCCCGTAAGGAAACTGTTGCGCAGGCGGGCTGCGAAGGAAATTTTGGGAGGAATCTCGGTCATTTACCGTTCGCGTTAAGCGTTGTCGCCATCGAAAGCCGGATGAAAACCGACAATGCCGGATGGAGTTCCGCCATGCAAGCGCAAGGCCAACAAATATTTGTCAGGAATGCCTTTGCTGGTAAGGCCGTCGAAACGCTCGAATCCGAACCGGCCGTAATAGTGCGGGCTACCCGCCAGAACGCAGCCGGCCGCTTCAAGGCGATCCAGCGTCGCAATCCCCTCCCTAACAAGACGCGATCCGATGCCCTGACGCTGCCTGTCCGGGGAGACCGAAATCGGGCCAAGCGCAAACCAGCGCCCTTCTATCTCGGATAGAGTCGCCGGCGAAAAGGCGACATGGCCGATGATCTGCCCGCCATCTTCCGCCACCAGCGAAACGACCAGCGCACCCGCTTTGCGCAACCGGTCAACGATAAGATGTTCCGTCTGGTCGCTAAACGACATGTCCCGGAACGCCGCTTCCGTCAGCCTTCCGATAGCCTCTTCATCCCCCTGCCGCTCCGGCCGGATGATCATTCCACCGTTACCGACTTCGCCAGATTGCGCGGCTGGTCCACGTCCGTGCCCATGAAGACGGCGGTGTGATAGGCGAGCAGCTGGATCGGCAGCGAGAAGACCATCGGGGCAATGAGCTCATCGACATTGGGCAGCGTGATCGTCGCCATGGTGTCGAGCTTGGACGCCGCGGCGCCCTTCTCATCCGTGATGAAGATGATACGGCCGCCGCGCGCGGCGACTTCCTGCATGTTCGAAACGGTCTTTTCGAAGAAGCGGTCATGCGGCGCGATGACGATAACAGGCATGTTCTCGTCGATCAGCGCGATCGGGCCATGTTTCAACTCGCCGGCGGCATAGCCTTCCGCGTGAATATAGGAAATTTCCTTGAGTTTCAGCGCACCTTCCAGCGCCAGCGGGAAGCTGGTGCCGCGACCGAGATAAAGCACGTCCTTGAACCGCGACAGATCGCGCGACAGCGCTTCGATCTGCGGCTGGATACTGTTGAGAACCTTGCTCATGATGCGCGGCATCTCGGTGAGATGGCGAACCAGTTCGGTTTCCTGCTGAGGCGTGATCGTGCCACGCGCTTTTCCAGCGGCAACCGCAAGCGAAGCGAGCACGGCAAGCTGACAGGTGAAGGCCTTGGTGGAGGCGACGCCGATTTCCGGACCGGCAAGGATCGGGAAAATTGCATCGGATTCTCGGGCCATGGTCGATTCGCGTGTATTGACCACCGCGCCGATCTTCAGCCCTTCCTGCTGGCAATAACGCAGGGCCGCCAGCGTATCGGCGGTTTCGCCCGATTGCGAAATGAACAGCGCGGCCTGGGTGGGAAGGAGCGGGATTTCGCGGTAGCGGAATTCGGACGCGACATCGATTTCCACCGGCAGGCGGGCATAACGTTCGAACCAGTATTTGCCGATCAGGCCGGACAGATAGGCCGTGCCGCAGGCGGAGATGGCAAGGCCGGAAAGCTTGGAGAAGTCGATTGCCGTGTCGGCCTGCTTCACGTTCTTGCTGGCGAAATCCACGTAATGGCTGAGCGCATGGGAAATGACTTCCGGCTGCTCATAGATTTCCTTTTCCATGAAGTGGCGATGGTTGCCCTTGTCGACCACATAGGCCGTCGCCTGCGAGATCTGACGCTCGCGCTTCACCGGCTTGCCGGAGAAATCGATGATCTCAGCACCCTGCCGGGTCACGATGGCGCAATCGCCATCCACCAGATAGGTGATCTCGTTGGTGAAGGGCGACAGCGCGATGGCATCCGAACCGAGGAACATTTCACCGCGGCCATAACCGACGGCAAGCGGCGGGCCGGAGCGCGCCGAGAGAAGCGTGCCGGGATCGTCCTTGAACATAACCACCAGCGCATAGGCGCCGGTCACGCGGTTCAGCATCTTCAGCATCGCTTCGCGATGGCCAAGGCCCTCGCGGGTATATTTTGCCAGAAGCTGCGCCACCACTTCGGTGTCCGTCTGGGTGGTGAAGGTCGCGCCCTCGGCGGTCAGCTCTTCACGCAGTTCCGCGAAGTTTTCGATGATGCCGTTATGGACGACGGCAACGCCATCGACGAAATGCGGATGGGCATTGGTTTCGTTGGGAACACCATGCGTGGCCCAGCGCGTATGGGCGATGCCGACCACACCCGGCAGCGGCTTTTCCGAAACCAGCTTCTCGAGATTGAACAGCTTGCCTTCCGCCCGGCGGCGATCCATCGCGCCATTGTCGATAGTGGCGACACCAGCCGAATCGTAACCGCGATATTCGAGACGCTTCAGCGCATCGACAAGCCGTTCAGCAACGGGCTGGGTTCCGACAATTCCGACAATTCCGCACATATATTTCTCCAGACGGCGATCTCTTCGCCGAAACTACTAACCGTTCCCGAACAATCCGCAATTATGGCGCCGGTCACTTTCGGTATCGTTTGGTAACGTCCGTCAGGACTTCTTTTTATTCGCTTCCTTCAGCGCTTTTGCCCGCTCGCGCACCACCGTCGCGCGACCGGGTTTCACCTCCTGCCGTGCGCGCCCGAAAGCCAGCGCCTCTTCAGGCACGTCATCGGTAATGACGCTGCCGGAGGCGATATAGGCACCTTCGCCAATGGTGACAGGTGCAACCAGCGACGAGTTCGAGCCAATGAAGCTGTTGGCGCCAATGCGCGTTTCCGCCTTGTTGTAGCCGTCATAATTGCAGGTGATGGTGCCTGCACCTATGTTGCTGCCCGCGCCGATAAACGCATCGCCGATATAGGTCAGATGATTGACCTTGGCGCCCTCGCCGATCTCGGCCTTCTTGACCTCGCAGAAATTGCCCACCTTGGAATTCGCATGCAGATTTGCGCCCGGACGCAGCCGCGCATAGGGCCCGACCGTGGCGCCTTCAGCGACATGCGCGCCTTCCAGATGCGAGAAGGCATGGATGACAACACCCGGTTCGATTGTCACGCCGGGGCCGAAAACGACATTGGGCTCGATCAGCGCATCCTGCCCGATCGTCGTATCGAAAGAGAGGAACACGGTCTCAGGCGCGATCATCGATACGCCATCAACCATCAATTCATGACGCCGGCGCTCCTGCCAGAGTTTCTCGATAAAGGCCAGTTCGGCGCGGTTGTTGCAGCCGACCAGTTCCGCTTCAGGCGCATCGATGGCGACGGCGCGGCGGCCGAGGGAACGGGCGATCTCGACCACGTCGGTCAGATAATATTCGCCCTTCACGTTGCTGTTGCCGATGCGGTCGAGCAGATCAAGCGCATTGCGGCCGTTGATGGCCATCAATCCGCTATTGCACCAGGTCACCTTACGCTCCGCATCGGTCGCGTCCTTCTCCTCGCGGATAGCGACCAGTTCGCCATCCTTGACCAGCAATCGACCATAACCCGTAGGCCGTTCCGTATGGAAACCGATGACGGCGACATCAGCGCCGGAAGCAATGGCCTCGCGGGCCCGGTCGAGCGTCGCCGAGGTAATCAGCGGCACATCGCCATATGCGACGATGACATCGTCGAAGCCGCGTTCGATGGCGGCGCGGGCAGCGAGAACCGCGTGTCCGGTGCCCCTGCGCTCCGTCTGCAGAAAAGCTTCGACCTCAAGGCTCGGCAGGCTCGCAGCCGCAGCAACATTATCGGCATCGCGCCCGACGACAAGCGCCACCGTGCTGACACCTGATCCAGCCACCGCACCAACCACATGCGCAATCATCGGACGACCGGCGACCGTATGCAGCACCTTGGATTTCGACGATTTCATGCGCGTGCTGTCGCCCGCTGCGAGAATAACGGCTAGAGAGCTGCGCTCCATAAGACCTCCAACACCTGTCACACGCCTAAGGCAGATGGGACAAGGGCATATGTTTGACTTCACGCCGTCCGGCGAGGCGGAAAGGCGCATGGGTAATGTATTCCGGCATTGCTATAACGGCGGCCCGCTTAAGAAACCATGCAAATCCCAACCAAAATTTCCGCAGCGATTTTCATCAAACGTGATCAGCGGTGGAAGGCAGTGATCTATTTGCGAGGATTACGGGCAGTGAATTGCAATATCTGCTGGCGGCCGTTTTCGATCAGCCGTTCCATTTCACGGCGGGCACCCGCCTCATCCCGCAGGCGAAACGCCTCGACGAGCCTCAGATGCGAGGCAGAAACATCGGAAATTTCATGGGGATCGGTATCCGGGTTGCTCATGCGGAAAATGCCCACCAGCGCCGCCTTGATCAGCGAACCGACGGTGCGCATGAAAGGATTGCCGGACATTTCGGTAATGAGCACATGGAAATTCATATCCGCCAGCGCGCGCTTCTCCTTGGAATAGGCCGTATTGCCCATTTCGTTAGCGTAAGCGGCGAGCTTGGCGATATCAGCGTCCTTTGCCCTGATGGCGGCCAGACCTGCACCATAGGGTTCGAAAGCCTGACGGATATCATAGAGATGCAGCAGAAACTCGTCGCTCACTCCGGCCTCGAAGTGCCACAGCAGCACTTCGCTATCGAACATGTTCCAGCTTTCGCGCTCCGTCACGCGGGTGCCGATACGCGCTTTGGGCGAAATCATACCCTTGGCTGTCAGCGTCTTCATCGCTTCGCGCAGCACCGTGCGGGAAACTTTCAGCCGCTCCATCAATTCGGCATCGCCGGGCAGGATGTCACCCGTCCTGAAAGTGCCGGAGACAATATCGAGACCGAGCGTGTGGACGACCTGTGCATGATTTGTCCGCAGCTTTCGAAAACCGATCGCCGCATCGAGCATTCCGCGCTGCAAATGTCGTGTCCTTCCGTTCGGTGGGCAATCGGACACCTCGAAATACCTCCCCCTTTACCAGTTTTCGTGATTCAATCCGGCTTGTGTGATTTGGCAGGAGCGGATGATGCGCGGGCAGCCTGGGTTCTGGGATTTGGACGAACGTTACGAGCGGC
>JAEXMK010000261.1 GCA_023444445.1 Pseudomonadota bacterium
GCCCTGTTCGAAGAGGCGGATGGTCTTCACCGTCTTGTGCATCATGTCGATGGCGTCATCCATGGACTGGATGAGGTCCTTGATGTCGCCGCGATCAAAGGGGGTGATGAAGCTGCGCCGCACCGCAAGCAGCACATCGCGGGTAATGTCATCCGCCTGATCTTCGAGGGCAACGATAAGGTCGCAATTCTTCTCGACGTCGATGCCGCTCAACAGTTGATCCAGCGCACCTGCCGCCTTGACGACTGTTTCGGAATGTTTGCTGAACAGGTCGAAGAAACGATCCTCGCGCGGCATCAGCTTGCGGAAAATGCTCATCATGCGAATTGGCCCTCAATGGCGCTATTTATGTTGTAGGGGGTAATTGTCATAAAACTGTCATAAATGCAGGCAGGGCATTGATGCAACCCGGAAAATCGGCACTATCAACGGATATGAAACCCGCCAAGAAACGCCGGACGTCCCGTCCGGCCCGTCCACTCACATTGCTCCAGCAACTGGCTGCTGTTCCGGAAAAGCTCTTCACCGGCGCTTTCCGGCAGCAATATGCCGCGCTCTGCTTCCGTTATATCGGCAATGGCGGGAATGTCGAAATCCTCCTCGTCACTTCCCGGACCAGTCAGCGATGGATCATTCCGCGCGGTTGGCCGATGAAACGCAAGAAGCCGCATCAGGCGGCGGCTATCGAGGCATGGGAGGAGGCAGGCGTGCGCGGCCGGGTGAGAAAGGACGCCATCGGCCGCTATACCTATCTCAAGATGCTCGACAATGGCGATGTCGTGCCCTGCATGGTCGACGTCTTTCAGATTGAGGTGACCGAAACGGACGCCACCTTCAAGGAGCACGGCGAACGCCTCTCGGAATGGGTGCGACCGGACGAGGCGGCACGGCGCGTTCGCGATATCGAGCTGAAATCGCTGCTGGTGGATTTCCGACCAAAGGGGAAAAAGAAGCGTCGGGACGAAGAAAAGTCCTGATTATAGAGCTTCTGCAGTAAAATTTCTGCTACAACCAAGCAATGAACAAATGAAAGCTTGCCAAAAATTAAGAGCCAGGGGAGAGCGCACTGCTCACTAAAAGTCAAACACTCTGGGCGGTTCCGATCCTAGCTGCCGTTTTCGCTGTATTGTGTGTGGTGGGCTACGTTGCGGATGAGTGGCTATTCATCAATAGTCGCACGTTGACTATGATGGTAAGTGTAGCGCTGATGGTAGACGTTGTCCTGCTAATACTCATATTATTCTCGATATTTTTCTCTTTTGGGACAGTTATTATTTTTAACGCCTCGAGCCGTGACTTTTGGCGGAAGACTGCCACCCCATTTTATTACCTCCTCTGGAGAGAATTGCGGGAGGCCACGTTGGAAAAATCAGATGAGCTGTGAGGATAATCATTTCTGACAAGCCCTAGACCGGAGTGGTCGGCAGTCGAGTATCTTCCGCTGTGTTGGGCGCCTTCGGCAGCAGGCGGGCGAAACGCCGCGTAATGCTGTCGATATAGGACAGGATGGCGGGCACCACGATCAGGGTCAGCAGCGTGGAACTGATGAGGCCGCCAACCACGGCATGCGCCATTGGTGCGCGCTGGGCGCCGCCCCCGCCGACGGCGAGGCCGAGCGGGATCATGCCGAAGATCATCGCAAGCGTTGTCATGATGATCGGGCGGAAGCGGATGACACCGGCATTTGCCAGTGCTTCGTTCAGGGTCAGGCCGCGCCGCCGCTCACGACTGGCGAAATCCACCAGCAATATGCCGTTCTTGGTCACAAGGCCCATCAGCATGATGAAGCCGATCAGTGAGAACATGTTGATGGTGCTTCCAGCCACCATGAGGCCGATGAGGACGCCGACGAGCGACAGCGGCAGCGACACCATGATGGCAAGCGGCTGCAGGAAGCTGCCGAATTGCGATGCGAGCACGATGTAGATGAAGATGATGGCCATGCTGAGCGCTGTCACCATGTGGCCAATGGTCTCCTGCATGGTCTCGGCCTCGCCACCGAAGCGGATGCGATAACCGGCCGGCAGATCGCGGCTCGCGGTCAGGGCCTGCAAGGTCGCTGTCACGTCCCCAAGTGTGCGGTCGGCAATATTGGCCGACACCAGTATTTCGCGACGATTGTCGATGCGGCGGATTTCCGCCGGTGCCGCTACCGTGCCGATATCGGCAACCTGATCGAGGCGCACCATCAGCGGTACACCATTCGCTCCCGTGCGGCTGGTCGCAATCATCAGTTCACCCAATCTGGCTGCGTCGGAGCGCCGCTCGACGGGCAGGCGAACGACGATGTCGTAGCTGTTGCCATTCGCGTCGGTCCATTTCGAAATATCCTCGCCGCCTATGAGGGGAGACAATGCGGCGGCGAGATCGGCCCTGGCAATGCCGAGATCGCTTGCCGCCCCGGGCTTCAGACGAACCGAGAGAATGGAGGTCACGTCACTGGCGCTGGAGGTCACATCCACGAGGCCCGGAATTTTTTTCATGTCCTCCACAAGACCGCTTGCGATTTTTTCGAGGACTGTGCGGTCGTCACCGAGGATGCTGAGCTGCACCGGGCTTTCGCCGCCGCCAAGACCGTTCTGGAGGATATTGATTTCGATACCGGGAATTGCCGACAGGCGTTTGCGAACCGGTTCCGCAAGGGAAATCGGGGTCTGCGTTCGCGCCGAAAGCGGCACCAGTCCCACCAGAATGGTGGCGCGATGTTTGCCGGCCGCACCGCCGGTATTGACGGTGGAATAAAGCATCTCGACTTCGGGAAATTCTCTCAGCGCCTTTTCCACCTGCCGGAGCTTCGCCGTCGTATAATCGAGCGAAGAACCGACCGGCGCGGTGAGATTGATCTGGAAGCGGCCCTCATCGGCATCGGGCACGAACTCCGTGCCGACCAGCGGCACCATGAACAGGCTGCCGATAAAAATGCCCGCAGTAACAAGCAGCGTGACGAGCCGGTGGCGCAATGTCCAGCCGATCGCGTGCCGGTATTGCCCGGCCATCCACTCGAAACCGCAGTCAAAACCGGCGATCAGGCGGCCAATCGGACCACGCTTCGCATTGGCCTGCGCATCCGGATCATACCACACACTCGACAGCATCGGATCGAGCGTGAAGGCGACGAAAAGCGAGATCAGCACGGCAGCGGAAACGGTGACGCCGAACTGGTAGAAAAACCGCCCGACGATACCGTCCATGAAAGCGACCGGCAGGAAGACTGCCACGATCGTCGCCGTCGTCGCGATCACCGCAAGCCCTATTTCACCGGTGCCGTCGAGGGCGGCCCGCAGATGGGATTTGCCCATGTGGAGATGGCGGGTGATGTTCTCACGCACCACGATGGCGTCATCGACGAGAATGCCGATGGACAGTGTCAGCGCCAGCAGGCTGAGCGTATTGAGCGTGAAACCGAGGAAATCGATCACCGTGAGCGTGCCGATGATCGCGATCGGCAGCGTCAGCCCGGTGATGACCGTGCTGCGCCAGGAATTGAGAAACAGGAAGACGATGGCGACGGCGAGTGCAGCGCCTTCGATCAGAGTGGTCTGCACCTGCGTTACGGATTCCTGGATAGGTATCGATGAATCCGTCACGACGCGCAGCTGTATATTTTGCGGCGCAAGTTCGGCATTGAGCGTCTCGAGGCGCTTCCTCACATCGCTCACCACCTGCACCGTATTGGCGTCCTGAACCTTGACGATGTCGATTGCCAGCGCCGCCTGGCCATTATAAATGGCGCGGTTTTCGGCGTCAGCCGCCCCTTCGGACAGCGTCGCAACGTCCCGCAGCGGGATGGCCACGCCGCCGCGCCTTGCCACGACCATGTCCAGCAGGGACTCGGGTTCCTCGATGCGGCCCTGGACCTGTATCGTGCGTTCGGAGACGGGATCGACGACACTGCCGGCCGGGCTGTTGCTGTTTCCAGCCCGCAGCGCAGTCACCACCTCGTTGATGCCGATGCCAAGTGCGCGCATGCGCGCCTCATCTATCGTCACATCGATCTGCCGTTTGCGGCCGCCGACCAGCGTTGCCTGCCCGACGCCTGCGATGGCTGTGAGTTGCCGGACCACCTTTTGTTCGGTGAGCGTGGTGAGTGCAGGCACGTCCAGCGACGTCGAACTGATCGCCAGCGACAGGATCGGCTCGGCGGCGGGATCGAACCTCGATATCACGGGTTTTTTGGTGTCTTTCGGAAAATTCGCCTCGATGGCGGCGATCTTGTCGCGCACTTCCTGCGCAGCGGATGAACTCTGAACTTCGAGCTTGAACTTCGCAATGACGACGGAGCGCCCCTCGTAGGAGGTGGACGTCACCTCATCGAGGCCGCCGATGGCGTTCAGCGCATCCTCGACCGGGCGCGTCACCTCCATTTCCACCGTCTCCGGTGTCGCGCCGGGATAGGAGGTAACGACCACGACAACGGGAACGTCGACATTGGGATACTGGTCCAGCCCCAGCCGCTGCAGGGAAAAGGCGCCCATGACCAGAAGCGCCACCATCATCATGGTGGCGAAGACGGGATGGCTGACAGATATGCGGGTCAGAAACATCTCAGCCTGCCTTGTCGATGGTGACGGCCATATCCGGGCGCAATTCGGGAAGTGGCGCTGTCAGGATTGTCTCACCATCGGCAAGACCGGCGCCGATCTCGATCAGGCTGCCGCCGTTCCAGCGTGGCCCGATGGCGACGGTCTGTCGGCGCAGATGGCCGCCCTGCACCTTGAGCACATGATAACCCGTCTCGTCCTTGCGAAGCGCGATGGCGGGAACGACGAGTGCATCGTTCTTTTCGCGCAGCAGAATAGAGCCGCCGGCAAACATTCCGCCCCACAATTTCCCATCACGATTGGCAAGCCTGAGGTAGACGGCAACGACACGCGTGCCGTCTTCGGCCACCGGGTTGATGCGCTCGACCGTGCCTTTGACGATCTGGCCGGCGAGGCCGTCAATCTCCAGTTCCGCCGTCTGGCCTTGGGCGACGCGTGAAATATCGCGGGTGGCAACGAGAACTTTGGCTTCCAGCTCGCTGGTATCGACCAGCGTCAGAAGCTCGCCATCCGCACTGACGCGCGCGCCCGTCTCCACCACTCGCCGGGTAACAGTGCCGTCAAACGGCGCGCGGATTTCGGCGTTGCGAAGGGCGAGGCGGGCAATATCCACCTGCGCCGACAGGCTCTGGACCCTTGCCGTCTTCACCACGACATCGCTTTTCGCCTTGTCGAGCTGCTCTGCCGAGGCAATGTTTTTCGCAGCCAGCTGTTCGGTTCTCGCCAGCGCCTGCATCGCCAGCGTCAGCTCGGCCTCGGCCGCATCCCGGTCGCTTTGCCGGAGCAGCAGCGTTGATTGCAACTCTTCGGTTTCGAAGCGCACAAGCAGGTCACCCGCCCGGACCGGCTGTCCTTCTTTTACGGTCATCTCGAGAATTTTTCCGGCCTCGCGGGCGCGGATCACCACACGGCTGATGGGCTGAAGCTCACCGCTGATGCTCAGCCGTTCCGCCATCGGGCGCGTCCCAATCGTCGCGATTTCCTGCGCCGTGAGTTCGAAAGGAATGCCGGCGGGGCTCATCGTGGCCGCCGCCACGATACCCTTGACGCGCTCGTTCGCATCAACGCTTCCGCGTGCCGGATCGAGAGCCGTGACGACGAGAACGCAGCCCGCAAGCGCACCCCCTGCCTTGATCGTTCTCTTCATCCATCGCAGCGCCATATCGTGTTCCTTTCCGTCGCGGGACCACCGGTCGCGGCGGTCGCATCTTTTGTGTCGCAGGTTGATGACTTTTGGATAAGCACCCACAATTGCAGCAGCATTACCCCGTTGCGGCGTCTTCGCCGCAATACTGCCGCAACCTTTCTGGCGGACAACAGAGGGCAAAGGGACGGTGATCGATGAGACTTCTGTTGATCGAAGATGAAAAGGAAATGGCGGATGCGCTGTCGGCAACGCTCGGCAAGCAGGGCATCGTCATCGACCATACGATGAGGCTCGGTGACGCGATGGAGCTGACACGCCAGCACCTCTACGATGCCATTCTGCTCGATCGCCGGCTACCGGACGGGGAAGGGCTTGCCTTCATCCCGAAACTGCGCCGCGCCGGTGTCGATACGCCCATCATCCTGTTAACGGCGATGAATGAACCGGAGGACCGCATCGCCGGGCTGGATGGCGGTGCGGATGACTATCTCGGTAAGCCGTTTCTCGTCGGCGAGCTGCTGGCGCGGGTGCGCGCGGTTCTGAGGCGGCCGTCAGGTCTCGCGCCGGCCGAAATCGCCGCCGGACGGATCGTGATCGACCCGCTGCATCTCAGCGTCACCATCAATTCGCTTCCCTTCGATCTTCCCAGGCGAGAGCTTCTGGTTCTTGTCGCGCTCGCCAAACGCAAGGGCAAGTCGGTGCTGCGCTCCACCCTCGAGGCGGCCGTCTACAATTACGAAGAGGAAATCCAGTCCAATGCGCTCGATGCGCATATATCGCGGCTGCGCAAACGCCTGCTCGATGCTTCGGCCGGGGTAAGCGTGCACAATATTCGCGGCATCGGTTATCTGCTGAAGGAGGACGCATGAAGGCGGAGAGCAAGTCCAATCCGTCGCTTTGGTGGCAATTGAGCTGGCAGCTCAGCATCGTCGTTTCCGCCATGATCGCCGTCGTCATCGTCGGGCTCTGTGTTTACGGGATGATGATCCTTTCGCCCAATATTGCGCTCTGGGGCGATCTGTCGGAGGCCCTTGGCGAGTCGCTGTCGCTTGATCCGCAAAAGGGACTTGTGGTTACCGATGGCCCGGCTCTGCGGGCTCTGACGGCGGAAAACGGTACGCTCTGGTTTGCGGTTTCCACGGTAGACGGGCGGGTGGCCACCTACGGCGCCGTGCCGGCCGCCTATGCCGAGTTGTCACAGTATCTCTATATGATGACGGATGCCGATATTCGCGGCGGTAACGGCATCGCAGAGGTCGCATTGGTCGAGAGCCTGAAGACGAGGTGGGGTCCGGTCAGGGTCATGTTCGGCGGAAACACGCATGTGAGGGCGCAGTTTCTGACGCTTCTTGCCGAAACCTACAAGATTTACGTCCCGTTGCTGGCGGTCATCCTGCCTGCCGTGTTCTTTTCCGTGCCCCGTATCGTGCGACAGGCACTTGCAGGGCTCAATTCCGTCGTGAAAAAGGCGCCGGAGATCGATCCCCGGCGTGGCGGCTCGAAACTTCCCGTCGAAGATGTGCCGCGGGAAGTCGTCCCGCTCATCCTTTCCTTCAACAGTATACTGGAGCGTCTGGAGGAGCAATTCCGGGCGCGGCAACGGTTCCTCATCGATGCGGCGCATGAACTCAGAACGCCGATTGCCATCATGCAGACCCGGATCGAGGGTTTGGCCGGGCCGGAGCGGCAACGTTTGCTGGCGGATGTGGCGCGCCTCGGTGAGACCGCCGAACAGCTGCTGGCCTTCGAGCGGAACGACCAGGTGAACGATCGGCGCGAGCGGGTGGACCTCGTCGACATCACCCGTACGGTTGTTGCCGATCTCGCACCGCTCGCGCTTTCGTCGGGTTACGACATCGCGTTCGAAACGGCAGTCGCAACCTACGAGCTACAGGGCAACCCGTTCACTCTGCCGCGCGCCATCAGCAACATCGTGCGCAACGCCATCGACCATGGCGGAAACAAGGGGATGATCCATGTGTCGGTTCTCGCCGATGGTGAAATCGCGATTTCCGATGAAGGGCAGGGTATAACCGAAGACCAGCAGGAGCGGATTTTCGAGCCGTTTTACCGAATCACACCGCGCAGCACCGGTGCCGGACTGGGCCTCAGCCTCGTCAAGCAGATCGCCGCAAACCACGGCGGACAGGTCTTTCTGGAGAGCAGCGCCTTCGGAAGCACCTTCCGGCTGCGTTTCCGAGCATAGTTTATGTCTTGTCCAGGGGAACGATTGTAATCTTGCCGCAATTTCAGTCGCCGTATCGCAAAATCAACCATGCCAGCCGGAGCATATCCAGTGAAACGACAGCCGAATCCGTTTCCCC
Source organism: Pseudomonadota bacterium (assembly GCA_023444445.1). Taxonomy (GTDB): domain Bacteria; phylum Pseudomonadota; class Alphaproteobacteria; order Rhizobiales; family Rhizobiaceae; genus Agrobacterium. The sequence continues at coordinate 8,013 of JAEXMK010000261.1, forward strand.
GCGCTTCCTGCGACCCGGCGGTCCAGAGGCGAGGCGTCACTTTCGCCGCCTTGCTCTTCGCTGTCATTGCGCCCGGCTATACCTCGGTGCCGCGTGCACAACTCCACCCGGCCTTGAACAAATTCGCGGGATCGCGTGCCGTTGCGATGGCCAGGGGGCTGGTCGCCATCAACAAAATTATAAGAAAATCGTTTTTTATCAGTATTTTAAACGTTCGATAACTCCTGCCGCTTCCGGTGCGTAGGGGCTTATCGAGCAATTCCTCAGTCAGTGAAATTTTATCTCGTTCCAACCGGTTTTATGCGCTCGTCCACCTCCCAGGCAAACCATGATGTCACCTTCCGAAATCGCAATATTCAACGCCGACACCAACTCCGAAAACGCCGATCCGGCCTTTCCCTTTCCGCAAACGACACCCGCCGGTGATGGACGGGCACCGCCCCGTTTTTTCCTTGTGCGAAGCATCGCTGCATTCATGTTTCGCGCCCATTGGAAACGCAGTTTTCTTCTCTGGATGCGGTTTGCGGCGCACCCGCTTCTGACCTTGCGCTGGTGGCGGTTTCTCTGCCGGTTTTCGACAGCCGAGCAGCTGCCACCGCCCCATGACGATCTTCTGCAGAAGCCGTTTTCGAAATTCCTCGTTGCGAAACTCTCCTATGCAAACCGTCTAGAGCTTCTGACGGAGAACTTCCGGCTTGCGAGCCATTGTTTTGCGGAAGATGTCCTGGCGGCAGTCTGGGCTGGCGAAACGGTGGCGGCGGGCGTCGTGAGCGGCCGCGCCGATGAATACCGGTGTAGTCTTGGCCTCGCCGACCGCTATGGCGGACGGCATGAAGGCTCCTTCGCTATCAGGCTCAGCCGATGTGGTGACGAGGCGATATTATGGACGGCGAAATTCCTTTTCGTGACCAAAAATGGACGCAGGACCATCGTCGTCGGCGGCATGCAGGGGCCGCGCGCGGCAAAGCAGGAAATGGTGAACGTCACCCGCGATCTCTTCGGTCTACGCCCCAAGGAAGCTGTCCTGATGGCAATGCAGGCTTTCCTCGATAGTGGTGCCGACCGTTATCTGGCCGTATCCCAGGCGCGCCACCCGATCAATTGTCGCCGCAGCCGGCGGCAAAAAATGCTGTTCTCGGACATCGATTCCTTCTGGAACGAACGCTCGGCCGAACCCGACGACATATTCGGTTTTGAGGTCCCGATTTCCGGCATGGACGGCAAGGACAAACGCAGCCGGATGAAGGCCGCGTTCTTCTGCGCTACGGCCGGGCTTTGCCATTCCGGCAGATCGGATCAACGGGCCAGCATATAGGCGCGCTGCCCTGTTGTGCGGTGGCGTGTCCGCGTCGCCGCCCCCAGGGGGTGGTGATTGTAATGTTGCCGCAATTTTGGCTGTCGTACCGTGTGGGGCATAAGATCAACCACGCAACTGGAGTACGTGCAGTGCAACAACGGTGGAACCTGTTACCCCGGGCCTTCGGCGAGAGGGGTCGCCGTCGCCACGGCGCCGCCTTCGCGACCTTGCCCATTGCGATCATCATATCCGGCTGCAGTTCAGTGCCGCTAAAGGAAGGCGGCACGCTGACGTCCTATGCACAGCTCAGCCCTGCCAAAGGCAAGTTCACCAAATCCCGGACTTTTGTGGACGCCTACGGGCTGGCCGGCATCAAGACCGTCGCCATCGTACCGACAACCTTTTCCTTTGCCGCCTCGTCGCGGATCGCATCGGAAAAGGACCGTATCCTTGTTTCGAATGCACTGGATCGCGCCATCTGCGTGGCGCTCAGTGACAAATTCCGTATTACCGCCCTCGGCCAGCCGGCGGACATGACGGTGCGCACCGTCGTCACCGATGTCGTACCGACAAACAAGGCTATGGCGGGGGTGTCGGCGGCGGTCACCCTCGGCAGCGGTTTTGTCCTGCCCGTCAGCGTGCCGCGTCTGCCTGTCGGGCTGGGCGGATTGGCCGTCGAGGCTGAGGCGGTGGACAATACCGGCGTGCAACGCGCGGCAGCCGTCTGGTCCAAGGGCGCGAATTCCATCACCAGCAAACCCCGCGTGTCGGAAATCGGCGATGCCTATGGGCTTGCCGCCGATTTTTCCAATTATTTTGCGCGCATACTGGTGACGGGCAAGGTCTCCGACGGTCTGAACCTGTCCGTTCCCTCCGGCCAGCGAATCCGCTCCGCACTGGGCGGAAAACCAAAATATGTCGAATGTGACGCCTATGGCCGGTCACGCGGCCTGCCCGGCATGGTGGCCGACAAGGTCGGCGCGCCACCCGAATGGACAGACAGACACGCAAGGATAGGGGCGCGATAGCTCAGCGGCCCCTTCTCGGATCGCGCGTTGCTATGCGCGCGATCACCTGACCGAAGCAATTATGGTGCGAGACCGAGTTTCTGAATTCCACATTCGCGGACGATCTCGGCAATATGGGTGAACTGCGCCGAAAGCGGATTGCTCTTGCGCCAGACGATGCCGATGGTGCGGGATGGTCGTGGTTCCGCCAGACGGAATACCGACACGGTGGATTGCCGCGTTTCCATATCGACCGCCATCTGCGGAATGAGCGTGACGCCGATACCGGCGCCAACCATCTGTACCAGTGTCGACAGCGAGCTGCCTTCCATCAGCACGCGCGGCGGCGCATTCGTGGTGCTGCAGAAGGAAAGCGCCTGGTTGCGGAAACAATGGCCCTCCTCCAAGAGCAGCAGGCGCATTTCACCCAGCTTGTCGGCGCTCGGCACCGGCATGCCCGCATCCTCCATCGGTCGCACCAGAATGAATTCCTCCGAAAACAGCGGCACTTCTTCCAGCGCGGGTTCCGAAACGGGCAGCGCGACGATGGCCATGTCGAGCCGGGCTTCGAGAAGGTCTTCGATGAGCTTCTGCGTCACCGCCTCGCGCGGGCGTGCTTCCAGTCCGGGATAATGCCGGGTCAGCGTCTTGATTACCTGCGGCAAAAGATAGGGCGCGACGGTGGGGATGACACCGATGCGCAGGCGACCGCTGAGAGGGCCATGCCCCGCGCGTCCCAGATCCTGCAACTCGTCCACCGAACGCAGGATGGCCCGGGTGCGTTCGGCAAATTCCTCACCAAGCGCCGTCAGCCTGATCTGGCGGCTGCCGCGTTCGACGAGCGGCGCACCGATCAATTCCTCCAGTTCCCGTATCTGCAGAGATAGTGCAGGCTGGGAGATAGCACAGGCTTCGGCCGCACGCCCGAAATGGCCGATCTTGGCCAGCGCATCGAAATAACGGAGATGTTTCATGGAAAGGGCAATCATAAGCCCAGCATATCGCAGCCTTTAGAATATACAATTGGAAATTATGGAACCCGGCTGTTAGTCATCTTCATGACAGAAAGAAGCTGTAGCTGTGAACGATCATCGGCGTCGCAGCAGAGTCCTTGATGACCTGCCGCTGCCTCTGGCTCGGAATGCTGCACATGTCGAACTGATAATTTGTTTAATTGCTAAACCCATCGGAGGGCGAAATGGACGCAACTTCAAAACCGGCTGGCAAGTGTCCTGTCATGCATGGAGGCAATACGGCCTCTGGCAAATCGGTGACCGAATGGTGGCCGAATGCGCTGAACCTCGACATCCTGCATCAGCACGACACCAAGACCAATCCGCTTGGCACCTCCTTCAACTACCGTGAAGCGCTGAAGACGCTTGATGTCGAAGCTCTCAAGGCCGATCTGCGCGCGCTCATGACGGACAGCCAGGAATGGTGGCCGGCCGACTGGGGCAGCTATGTGGGCATGATGGCGCGCGTTACCTGGCATGCGGCGGGTTCCTATCGTGTCACCGACGGTCGCGGCGGCGCCAACACCGGCAATCAGCGTTTTGCACCGCTCAACTCCTGGCCTGATAACGTCAACACCGACAAGGGCCGCCGCCTGCTGTGGCCGATCAAGAAGAAATACGGCAACAAGATTTCCTGGGCCGACCTCATCGCGCTCGCCGGCACGATCGCCTATGACGTTGCGGGTCTGAAGACCTTCGGTTTCGCCTTCGGTCGCGAAGACATCTGGGCTCCGGAAAAGGACACCTATTGGGGCGACGAGAAGGAATGGCTGGCACCCAGCGACGGCCGCTACGGCGACGTGACCAAGCCGGCGACGCTGGAAAACCCGCTTGCCGCCGTGCAGATGGGCCTCATCTACGTCAATCCGGAAGGTGTCAACGGCAAGTCCGATCCGCTGGCGACGGCGGCGCAGATGCGCGAAACCTTTGCCCGCATGGGCATGGACGACGAGGAAACCGTTGCGCTGACGGCCGGTGGCCACACCATCGGCAAGTCGCACGGCAATGGAAGCGCTGCCAACCTCAGCCCCGATCCGGAAGCTGCAGGCCCCGAGTATCAGGGTCTTGGCTGGATCAACACCAAGGGCCGCGGCATTGGCCGTGACACGCTGGTGTCGGGTATCGAAGGCGCGTGGACAAGCGAGCCGACCAAGTGGGACAACGGCTTCTTCGACATGCTGTTCAAGCATGAGTGGACGTTGACGCACAGCCCGGCTGGCGCATCGCAATGGGCGCCGATCACCATCGCCGAAGAAGACAAGCCTGTCGACGTCGAGGATGCCTCGATCCGCACCATTCCGATGATGACCGATGCCGACATGGCCCTGAAGGTCGATCCGATCTACCGCGAGATTTCGCTGAAGTTCAAGGACGATCAGGATCATTTCTCCGAGGTCTTCGCCCGCGCCTGGTTCAAGCTGACGCACCGCGACATGGGGCCGAAGTCCCGTTACATCGGCCCGGATGTTCCGGCTGAAGACCTGATCTGGCAGGATCCGATCCCGGCAGGTTCCACGAGCTACGATGTCGCTGCCGTCAAGGCAAAGATCGCCGCTTCCGGTCTTTCCGTTGCCGATCTGGTTTCGACCGCATGGGACAGCGCCCGCACCTTCCGTGGTTCGGACAAGCGCGGCGGCGCCAACGGCGCACGCATTCGCCTTGCACCGCAGAAGGATTGGGAAGGCAACGAGCCCGCCCGTCTGTCCCGCGTGCTCTCGGTTCTGGAGCCGATCGCCCGTGAAACCGGTGCAAGCATCGCCGATGTGATTGTGCTCGCTGGCAATTATGGTGTGGAACAGGCGGCGAAAGCGGCCGGCTTCGATATCGCCGTGCCATTCGCGGCCGGTCGTGGTGACGCTTCTGCCGAACAGACGGATGCCGACAGCTTTGCCCCGCTTGAGCCGCTGGCGGATGGTTTCCGCAACTGGGTCAAGAAGGACTATGTGGTCAGCCCCGAAGAACTGCTGCTCGACCGGGCTCAGCTTCTCGGCCTCACCGCGCCGGAACTCACCGTTCTCATCGGCGGTCTGCGCGTCATCGGCGCCAATTATGGCGGTGCGGCGCACGGCGTCTTCACCGACAAGCCCGGCGCGTTGACCACGGACTTCTTCACGACGCTGACGGACATGGCCTATTCCTGGGTGCCGACCGGCAACAATCTCTATGAGATCCGTGATCGCAAGACCGGCGCAGCCAGATATTCGGCAACGCGCGTCGATCTCGTCATCGGCTCCAACTCCATCCTGCGCGCCTACGCGGAAGTTTATGCGCAGGACGATAACAGGGAAAAATTCGTCCGCGACTTCATTGCCGCCTGGACGAAGGTGATGAACGCCGACCGTTTCGATCTCATCTGAGCGGAAGGCCGATTGGCCGAAAAGACAACACCTCCCCGAGCGATCGGGGAGGTGTTTTTATTGCGGCCTCCTCTCGATCGAGGAGTGCCCGTGTTCATCCGTTCAGCGACGGTCTGAAGACGGAACCTGCCTCTCGGGTGACGATTTTTCGTTTTTACCCGCAGGCGTCTTGCCACTCTTCTCGTTTTCATGAGCATCAGGGCCGGCGACAATCACGCCACGGCCCTGTTCTTCGCGCTTCTTGTCGGCGAAATCGCCCGCTTCCTTTTTCTCGGTCATCACTGTTTCCCTTTGCGTTGTCTGGTCCATCACTCAACGAATGACGAAGAGGTGAGTTCCAGACACATTATTCCGGAGGGGAAGAACGCTGCCGGTCCGGTGCCAAGTTCTTTGTGGGAATTCAGGGCCACGCGGCATAGGAAGGGGGAGGAGTATCTTGCGCGCGCATCGCGGCCCGGCGGAATCGTCCGGGTGATCTACCCTCCTTGCTGGTGAAGAAGCGGTTGAAATAGCCCGGATCCTGAAACCCCAAACGAAACGCGATTTCAGCAACTTGCAGCGAAGAGTTCAGAAGAAGCTCGCGCGCTTCCGAGAGCAGTTCGCGATGAATGTAAGCCTGTGGCGAAAGGCCGGTCGCGGTTTTGACGATTGAGCCCAGACGGTCACGACTGATGCCGAGTTGACGGGCATAGTCATCAACGCTCCAATGGTCACGTCTGTGTTGCGCGACGAGCAGAACAAAACGTCCCGTCATGCTCGACGGCACTGAGACCGCGCTGATTTCCGTTGTGGCATGCTGGCATATGCGGATCAGAGTGACGGAAAGAAGGTTGGCAATGATCGCTTCCGTGGCGGCCGTTGGCCTGAGATTTTCAGTGGCGATGGTTTCCAGATAGGCCGCCAGTTCCGCATGATCCTTTTCCGCAAGTGTCTCAGTCAGAACACGTTGCAGGCCATTGCGAAGGGTGATCGCGCTTGTCCCCGTTGGCATTGCATGCGCAAGGCCGATTTCCGTGGCGGAAAGCAGCGACACCCGGCTTCCCGCTTCCAGCCGCAGGCGGCCGGCATGGCCCGCGGGCAACCAGGCCAATCCCGGTGCAGGCAGGGCAAGGCTCTCACCGTCGCCAATGATCTGCGCATGGCCGGCGGCAAGCAGGATGAGATGGGCATAGCCCGGCGCCAGTTTCACCTCGCTCACCCGCAGCGATGAATTCAATAGTCGCGCCAGCGTGGCCTGGCCGTTGCCAGCATTGTGATTTTGAAACGCCATTCATCCCTCAAAAGTACAATAACGAACCATACTAGTGCATTTTATCAGGGGCTGTCGTTGCTAAACTTCGCTCATAACGAGCGGAAGACCTTGAGGAGAAGGTCGCTCGACAGGAGGAGACATATGCAGACTGTCAATCTTTTCATCGGCGGCGACCATTGCGCGGCCGCGAACGGCAAGCGCTTCGAACGGAACAATCCGATTACCGGCGATGCCGTGACAAGTGCAGCCGCAGCGACGGTTGAAGATGCAACGAAAGCGGCCGACGCTGCCGCCGCCGCTTTCCCGAAATGGTCAGCCACCACGCCCGGTGAACGCCGCCGTCACCTGCTTGCGGCTGCGGAGGCGTTGCGTGCCGCGGGCCCGCAGATCATTCGGGCGATGAAGGAGGAAATCGGCGCGACGGAAGCCTGGGCCGGTTTCAACGTCATGCTCGCCAGCGATATGCTGGTGGAGGCGGCCAGTCTCACCACGCAGATCAAGGGAGAAGTGATCCCATCCAACCGTCCGGGCACCATGGCCATGGCGCTCCGCCAGCCAGCCGGGGTCGTGCTGTCGATGGCGCCCTGGAATGCGCCGGTCATTCTCGGTGTGCGTTCCATTGCCACCCCGCTTGCCTGTGGCAACACCGTTGTCATGAAGACCTCGGAACTTTGCCCGCGCACTCATGCCCTGATCATCGAAGCGGTTGCCTCGGCCGGACTGCCGAAGGGCGTGCTGAACGCCATTTCCAACGCGCCGGAAGATGCGGCGAAGATTGTCGAGACGCTGATTGCCCATCCGGCGGTCAGAAGGGTGAATTTCACCGGTTCCACCCGCGTCGGCCGCGTCATTGCGGAAACGGCAGGCCGTTACCTGAAGCCGGCCCTGCTGGAGCTTGGCGGCAAAGCACCCTTCATCGTGCTTGATGATGCCGACATCGACGCTGCGGTCGCCGCCGCTGCCTTTGGCGCCTACATGAACCAGGGTCAGATCTGCATGTCGACCGAGCGTATCATCGTGCTCGACAGCGTTGCCGATACATTCGTCGATGCTTTCGCGAAAAAGGCGGCCAGCCTGCCGGCGGGCGATCCGCGCGAGGGCAAGACACCGCTCGGCTCCCTGGTCAGTGCCGAAGCAGCCTCGCGTATCCGGGCGCTGGTGGATGATGCTGTCGCCAAGGGTGCGCGACGGGTCGCCGGCGGCGGTGGTGATGGCACGATGCTTGATGCGATTGCCGTCGATGGCGTCACCCCGGCCATGCGGCTTTATTCGGAGGAGAGCTTCGGTCCGGTTGTATCCATCATCCGCGCCGGCAGCATCGATGAAGCCGTGAGCATCGCCAATGAAAGCGAATTCGGCCTTTCAGCCGCCGTTTTCGGCCGGGATCAGGCGCGGGCACTTTCCGTCGCTGCGCGTATTGAAAGCGGCATTTGCCACATCAATGGGCCGACCGTTCATGACGAGGCGCAGATGCCCTTTGGCGGGGTCAAGGCTTCCGGTTATGGCCGTTTCGGCGGCACGGCGGGCATTGCCGAATTCACCGAATTGCGTTGGGTCACCCTGCAGGACGGGCCGCTGCATTACCCGATCTGATTTTTACGAGCATGTCGGCGGGCGGCGTCATCGCCGCTCGTCGATCAGCCAGCCGGTGAGTTTTCTGACCGCGTTGTCACTGCTTTTTGGGCGCATCAGCCAGTAACCGCGGCCCGGGGCATCAAGGCTTGGGCCTGCGGTCACCAGCACGCCTGCCTCAAGCAGGGGATCGACCAGTCCGGCCCAGCCGAGCGCGAAACCCTGTTCACCGATCGTCGCCTGCACCACCATGGTATAATTGTTGAAGCTGATGTCGCCGCCATCATGCTCGGCACTGCGATGCACGCCGAAATGCTTGAAATAGGCAGCCCAGTCGAACCAGTGCGCTTGTGACGTGTTTTCGAGGTGGATGAGCTTGCGCCGCGAACAATCCGCGATGGTCGTGGGGGCGGGCGTTTCAGCCAGCAGGGCAGGTGAGCAGACCGGCGTCACCTTCTCCGACAGCAATAGCACTGCACCTTCGCCCGCTTCCTGGCGTGTACCGAAAATGATCATCACGTCGCTATCGTGTTTGCCCTGACCCAACGGATCCTGTGTGGCGACGATCTGAATATTGATATCAGGGTTCAGCGCGCGAAAGCCATGCATGCGCGGGATGAGCCACAGAGACGAAAAGGCGTAATCCGTATGCAGGCGGATGGTCTGGCGTTCCTCCGTCCGGCGAAGCTGCTGTGCCAGAAGGTCGATGGCGTCGACATTGCGTGAAACCACCTCGAACAGTCGTTGTCCCTCGGCCGTCAGTTCGATGCCACGATGTTTGCGCCGGATGAGGGTTACGCCCAGCTCATCCTCCAGCCTGCGGATCTGATAGCTGACGGCTGGCTGGGTCAGCCGCAGCGATGCTGCCGCCGCCGTCAGGCTGCCACGGCGGGCAACCTCGGTGAAAATGCGCATCCATCCCAGGTCAAGTGGCCGCTCTGACATTAAAATTCCTTATATCAGTCATCGAAAAATACCCGCTTCACAGGCAAAAGCAACGTGGTGTTCAATAAACTGGATTGATAAAAGGGGAGCCGCAATGAAAACCATTTCTCATCTGCATCGCATCGCCGCCGGTCTGTTTCTGTCCGTGGCAGCCTTCTCCACCCCGCTTCAGGCGGCCGATGACGCGGCCTGCAAGACGATCCGCCTCAGCGATCCCGGCTGGACCGACATCACCGCGACGAATGGCGTTGCTTCCGTGCTGCTGGATGCCCTGGGTTATGAGGCTGATGTCAAGACGCTGTCGGTGCCGATCGGTTATCAGGCGATGAAGAACGGCGAGATCGACGTTTTCCTCGGCAACTGGATGCCGGCGCAGAAATCCTTCGTGGACGATCTGAACGCTGCCAAGGCGGCCGAAGTTATGACGAAGAACCTCGAAGGCGCCAAGTTCACATTGGCAGTGCCGGCCTATATGGCGGAAAAGGGCGTCAAGAATTTCGCCGACCTTTCCAAACATGCCGACGAATTCGAAAGCAAGATTTACGGCATCGAGCCCGGCGCACCGGCCAACCAAAATATCCAGAAGATCATCGACGCCAATGATTTCGGCCTGAAGGGCTGGCAGCTCGTTGAATCCGGCGAACAGGCCATGCTGGCGCAGGTGGAGCGGGCGGGCAGGGACAAGAAGGCCGTGGTCTTCCTTGCCTGGGCGCCGCATCCGATGAATGAGAAGATCGATATCGCCTATCTCTCCGGCGGCGACGCCTATTTCGGTCCGAATTTCGGTGGGGCTGAGGTCTATACGCTGGCCCGCACCGGCTGGCCGGAAAAGTGCACGAACGCGGCCACCCTGTTCAAGAACCTCAAGTTCGATATCGGCATGGAAAACACCCTGATGGGTTCCATTCTCGGTGGTGAGGATTCGAAAGCTGCGGCAGCGGCCTGGCTGAAGGCCAATCCGAAAGCGCTGGATGGCTGGCTGCAGGGCGTTACCACGCTGGATGGCAAGCCGGGTGCGGACGCCGTCAAGGGCAAGCTTGGTCTTTAAGCCGGAAACTCGAAATGCCGCGTCCCAATATCCTGATCCTGATGGCCGACCAGTTCAACGGGACTTTTTTTCCCGACGGGCCGGCCGATTTCCTTCACGCACCCCATCTTAAAACACTGGCGAAGCGGTCCGTCCGCTTCGCCAACACCTATACGGCAAGCCCGCTCTGCGCGCCGGCCCGCGCCTCCTTCATGTCCGGGCAATTGCCGAGCCGCACGCGGGTTTACGACAATGCCGCTGAATTCGCCTCCGATATCCCGACCTATGCACATCATCTGCGGGCGGCGGGTTATTACACCGGCCTTTCGGGAAAGATGCATTTCGTCGGTCCGGACCAGCTGCATGGCTTCGAAGAGCGCCTGACGACGGATATCTATCCCGCCGATTTCGGCTGGACACCCGACTATACCAAGCCGGGTGAGCGGATCGACTGGTGGTATCACAATCTCGGCTCGGTGACTGGCGCTGGTGTCGCTGAAATCACCAACCAGATGGAATATGACGACGAGGTGGCCTATAACGCCACCCGCAGGCTTTACGACCTGTCGCGCCGCCTCGACGACCGGCCGTGGTGCCTCACGGTCAGCTTCACCCATCCGCATGACCCCTATGTGGCGCGGCGCAAATTCTGGGACCTCTATGAAGACTGCCCGGCGCTTGATCCGCAGTCGCAGGCGATTGCCTTCGAGGAGCAAGACCCGCATTCGAAGCGGCTGCTGGAAGCCTGCGATCACGGGGCGTTCGAGATCACAGGCGAGCAGATACGCCGGGCACGACGCGGTTATTTCGCCAATATCTCCTATATCGACGAAAAGGTCGGCGAAATCCTCGAGGTTCTGAAGGCGACGCGGATGGAGGAGGACACGATCATCCTCTTCCTGTCCGACCATGGCGATATGCTGGGCGAGCGCGGCCTGTGGTTCAAGATGTGTTTCTTTGAGGGTTCCGCCCGTGTGCCGCTGATGGTGGCCGCACCCGGCTGGCAGCCGGCTTTGATCGATGCCCCTGTCTCGACGCTCGATGTCACGCCGACGCTGTGTGGTCTGGCGGGCCTCGATATAACTTCACTCAAACGCTGGACGGATGGCGAGGATCTTGCGGCGCTGGCCAAGGGAACCGGCGGGCGTGGTCCGGTGCCGATGGAATATGCCGCCGAAGGCTCCATCGCACCGCTCGTTGCCCTCCGCGATGGCCGCTACAAGCTGTCGATCTGCGAGGCCGATCCGCCGCTACTCTATGATCTCGAGGCTGATCCGGAAGAGCGCGTCAACCTTGCCGGCGATCCCGCTTTCAGCGATGTGCTCTCATCGCTTTCCGCCGAGATTGGCCGGCGTTGGCAATTGCCGGTGTTCGACGCCGCCGTTCGCGAAAGCCAGGCGCGGCGCTGGGTGGTCTACAAGGCGCTGCGCAACGGCGCCTATTATCCGTGGGACTACCAGCCCCTGCAAAAGGCCTCGGAACGCTATATGCGCAACCACATGGACCTCAACGTGCTGGAGGAAAACCAGCGTTTTCCGCGCGGTGAGTGAAACAGGCGGGATGCCTCAAGCGGTGGCGGTCACACTCGGTGCGCCGCCTGCCGCCTGCACGGCAAGGCTGCCCGCAGCGACCCCGGCTTTGAGGCATTGCTGTTCGTCCTGTCCCTGAAGCCATGCATCAAGAAAACCGGCATTAAAGGCATCGCCTGCGCCGGTCGTATCGATAACCGGGATTTTCTGGGCCGCCACATGCTGCAGCCCCATCTGAGAGGAAACCCACGCGCCCTGCGCGCCGCCTTTCAAGGCCACGACGGGAAACGCCTCTGCCAGGGCGCGGATCGCGGTTTCCGGGTCGGAATGACCGGTGATTGCTTCCGCCTCTTCGAGATTGGGCAAAAACACGTCGACGCCCGCACAGGCCTTGAGCAGGCCCTTTTCGTAGATCAGCGAAGCATCCCAGCTTGGATCGAGCGAAACGGACAACCCGCTTGCCTTGGCGCGCGAGACCAGATCAGGCATCTCGTGCAGAGTCGCGAATTCGGCGATGTGCAGATGCCTCGCCCTGTCCCATGCTAAGGCAGCATCCAGCGTTGACGGCCGGGCGGCACCGGCGCGGCGCGTCAAAAATGCCCGCTCCTGACCAACCACTGTCGCGACCGTCACTTGCGGTCCGGCATCTGCCGCATGTTCCAGAAATTGCAGGTCGACGCCGCTTTTCGCCATTTTCTCACCGATATCGCGCGAAAACGTATCGGTGCCGAGCCTTGCCAGCAGCGCAACCGGCCGGCCTATATGGGCGAAATGTGCGGCGGCAATGAAGGCGCCGCCACCCGCGGCAATTTCCATGTCGCGGGCAAACAGTTCCCGGCCGAGCACAGGCAATTCATCGAGCCCGGTGAAAATGAGGTCGCAATAGATTCGGCCGATGCTGATGACGGCTGTTTTTTCTGTTGTCATCATGCGCGGCCCAGAAGCTTTTCCGTTTTCGCATCGAAAAGATAAAGCGCGCCTCGCTCCGCCTGGCATTGCAACCGGCTGCCGACAACGGGAATGGATTTGCCCCTGGCCGTGGCGATCACCGAGGTGGTGTCGGTATCCAGATGAACGAGCGTCTCCGGCCCCAGCGGTTCAACCGCCGTTACCGTTCCCTCAAGCGTGAACGTTGCCTCTGCGGCACCGTTCTCGCCGACCAGCAGATCATGTGGCCGGACGCCGATCAGAAGTTCACCCGTGGCGGAGGGGGCAACGCCGCTGGCTGTTTTGGTCCCTCGCAGCAGGTTCATCGAGGGGCTGCCGATGAAACGCGCGGTGAAGATATCGACGGGTGTTTCGTAAAGTTCCGTCGGCGTGCCAACCTGCAATATATGACCGTCCTTCATCACGACGATACGATCCGCCATGGTCATGGCTTCCACCTGATCATGGGTGACGTAAACGGTGGTCGTCTTAAGACGTTGATGCAAACGCTTGATTTCAATGCGCATCTGCGATCTCAACTGCGCGTCGAGATTGGATAGCGGTTCATCGAACAGGAAGGCTGCGGGATCGCGCACCATCGCGCGGCCGATGGCGACGCGCTGCCGCTGGCCGCCAGATAGCGCTGCGGGACGACGGTCAAGCAGGGCTTCAAGCCCCAGCACCCGGCCGGCCTCTTCGATGCGCCGGTTCTTTTCCGTCTTGTCGAGCTTTGATGTGTAAAGTCCGAAACCGATATTCTGGCGAACCGTCATATGCGGGTAGATCGCATAGTTCTGGAAGACCATGGCGATGTTGCGCTGTTTCGGTTCTTTCTCATTGACGACGTTACCGGCGATCTTCAGCGTGCCATCGGAAATCTCTTCCAGCCCGGCGATCATGCGCAGCGTGGTGGATTTGCCGCAGCCGGAAGGGCCGACAAATACGACGAATTCGCCGTCTTCAATGGCAAGGTCGATACCTTTGACCGCCTCCACCTTGCCGTAGCGCTTCACGAGTTGATTGAGTTCGATTGTCGCCATTATCGCGCTCCCGTCAGGGCGGTGAATTTCTCTGCCAGTTCGGCGGCTTTCGCCGCTTCGTGATCGGCGAACCGCTGTGCTTGCGCTTCAAAAGCGCCGAGCCTGTCGCGATAGGCCGCAATCGCTTCCCGCATGGGTTCAGGCGCCGGGCCGCCAAAACGGGCGCGCACCGCAACGAAGTGCTCGGGCGAGACGATCTGCCTGAACTTGTCTTCGTCAATGCCGGTCTCGCGTCCTGTCAGCTCATGAAACGCCTTGAGGAACGGCTGGTAACCGTCATTCGGCAGATCGCCCTTCAGCGCTACAACGCTTTTGGCGACAGTCGCGGCAATCTCATGTGCCTGGCGGAACGACAGGTTTTCGATGCGAACGAGCGAATCCGCCAGTTCCGTGATGGTGATGCAGGATCGGCGGATATTTTGGTCAACCCTTTCAGGATCGATGCTGATCTGGCCAACGAGGCTGGCGAGCAGATCGAGAACGCGGCCGGCAGAAGTGAAGGCTTCGTAACCCATGCCCTGGGTTTCGCCCTCACTGTCATTCATGTCGGTGAAGGGGGTGTTGTGCATCACGTCAAGCACGGTGCGCGCCCGGCCGAATGTCTGGCTGGCGAGGTGGCGCAGGTGCTCGATCGGCACCGGGTTGCGCTTTTGCGGCATGATCGAGGAAATCTGCACCAGCGAATTCGGCACATAGATCTGGCCGACCTCAAAACTCGTCCAGAACTGGAAGTCCTGAATGAGCCGGCCAAGATGCAGAAACATCAGTTCGATCGCGCCATAGGTTGCCGTCGTATAATCCACGGCGGCGATGCAGGAATAGGAATTGCGCAACGGCGCGGCAAAGCCCAGCAATTCGGCAACCCGCGCCCGATCGATGGGAAAGCCCGAGGTGGTGATGGCGGCAGCGCCCATCGGTGAAAGATCAACGATGCGGCGTGCCTCCGCGAAACGGTCGATGTCCCGGATCAACACTTCGATGGCGGCAGAAAGGTAATGGCCGAAGGTGGTGGGCTGCGCCGGCTGCCCATGCGTATAGGCCACGATCAGCGTGGATTGATTACGCTCGGCGGCATCGATCAGGGCTTTCAGCAGAACGCGTGCCTTGGCGGTGAGCGTATCGATCTTGTCCTTGAGGCCGATCTTGAACAGCGTGTGATCAATATCGTTGCGCGAACGGGCCGTGTGCAGGCGGCCGGCGACATCGACGCCGATGCGGGCTTTCAGTTCCTTCTCGATCAGGAAGAAGAAATCCTCGACCTCGCCGGTATAGACCAGTTCCGATGGTTCGATAGTGCTGTCGATATCCTCAAGTGCACCGGCAATCTTGGCCGCTGTTTCGGCATCGAGAATGCCGGTTTCGCGCAGCATGACGAGGTGCGCGCGGTCGATGCGACGGAAGCCGTCGACATGGTGGTTCTTGGCGCTGTCGAAAAGCGGGCGCAGCACGGTTTCCTTGTAGACAGGGTCGGGAAACTTGCTGCTATCCGACTGGCGCGGGTTGATATCGGCCATGATATTATCCTTTAAGGCCCGCCAGCATCACACCGCGCACGATGTAGCGTTGCAGGACGATGAAGACGATGAGGGTAGGGATGGTCGCAATGGCTGCGCCCGTCATGATCATTTCCCACTGGATCTGCTGTTCCACGGCAAAGCTCGAAAGACCGACGGGCAGGGTGTAGAGTTCCTTGCTTGTCGTGACGATCAGCGGCCAAAAAAAGGCTGTCCAGTTGCCGAGGAAGGTGAAGATCGCGAGTGCGGAGAGCGCCGGCGTCACCAGCGGCAGGGCGACTTTCCACCAGATCTGGAATTCATTCAGCCCATCGACGCGCGCGGCCTCGATGAAGTCGTTGGGAACCGTTTCGAAGAACTGCTTCATCAGGAAGGTGCCGAAGGCCGTCATCATGCCCGGAAACATGATGCCCCAGTAACTGTCGAGCCAGCCCAGCTGGCTGGACATCAGATACCAGGGAATGACGAGCATTTCGGTCGGTATCATCAGCGTCGAGAGAATGGCGAGGAAGATGAAATAACGGCCACGGAACTCGAACTTGGCCAGAGTGTAGCCGACCAGACTGTCGAAGAAGCAGTTGGACACGGTGACGATGACCGCAACCAGCATCGAGTTGAAGAACCAGCGCAGGAAACGGCCGTCGGCCATGACGGTGATGTAGTTTGCAAGCGTCGGGGCTGCCGGAATGAGCCTGAGATCGTAAACCTGATCCGCCGTCTTGAATGAGGTCGCGAACATGAAGAGCAGCGGCGAAACCATGATCAGGCCGCCGATGAACAGCAGCGTCCAGGCGATAATGCGGCCGGGGCGGATACGGGCGTGGGAGAGTGGCGAGGCTTCGCTCATTTCTTTTCCCTCAGGACCCAGAGCTGGATCAGCGATACGACGAGAAGAATGGTGAACAGGACGACCGTCTGCGCGGCGGCATAGCCCATCGCATAGGAGTTGAACGCTGTCTGGTAGATCATCAGCACCAGCGGTTTGGTGGAACCGAGCGGGCCGCCCGGATCATTGGTGGTCATGTTATAGACC
>JAEXMK010000088.1 GCA_023444445.1 Pseudomonadota bacterium
TGCTTGTCACAGGGATCCAGCCGTCGCGCGTCTGCGCGGCGATAGGAGTCTTTCCAGCCCAAGGACTTGGACTGGCTGGATTCCTGTGACAAGCACAGGAATGAGGTGGAGGGCGGAAATGCGCCCCGCCCTTCATGGCAAACCTCACTCTTCCCAATGCACATCCGTCAGCACGTTCGAGGGAATGGGCTCGTTTTCCCACAGCCCCTTCACCTTCCTGTCCCAGACGCCGAGCTTCGGCATCACGAACAGGAACAGCGCCGGCACATCTTCGGCGAGGATTTTCTGTGCGTCGCCATAAAGCTTTTCCTGCTCACCGGCATCCGCCGTCTTTTCGACGCTGGCGATGACCTCGTTGAAGGCCGGGTTCTTGTAGTTGAAATAATAGGGATCACGGGAGTAGATATCGATATCCATCGGCTCGGCATGGGCGACGATGGTCATGTCGTAATCCGCACCCTTCAAAACATCCGCCACCCATTTGGCCGGAAACTCGGTGGTCTCGATGGTCATGGTGACACCGATTTCGGCCAGCATCGCCTGCAGGATTTGCGAGGTGCGCTGGGCATAGGCCATCTGCGGGGCCTTGATGGTGAAGCTGAAACCATCGGCATACCCCGCTTCGGCAAGCAACGCCCTGGCCTTGTCGACATCATAGGGATGAACGCCAGTCGTATCGATGTATCCGCGATCATTCGGCGTATAGTGACTGCCGATGGCCGTGCCGTAACCGGACCATGCACCTTCGATGACAGTGCCGCGATCCACCGCCATCATCAACGCCTGGCGCACGCGCTTGTCGCTGAAGGGTTTGCGCGCGCTGTTCATGCCGGCCACAACCTTCAGTTCGGTATTGCCGACGAAGGTACCAAGGCGTTTATCGCCGTCAAACGAGGTCATCAGCTCAGGCGCGCCGAATTCCGGGAAGGCATCGATATCGCCCGATTTCAGTGCCGCTGCCTGCGCCTGCGGATCGGCGACGAAGCGGAAGGTCGCCTTTTCAAGCTTCACCGAAACGGCTTTGTCCCAATAGGCGTCGTTCTTCTGCAACTCGACCTTGTCGCCCTTGGCCCAGTTCACGAATTTGAACGGACCGGTGCCGACTGGCGTCGTACGATTGTTCTCAGCGCTTTTCGGCGCCACCATGACCGAGGCTGGCCAGCCGAGCCAATAAAGAAGGCTGCCCGCCGGCTGCTTCAGCTTCAACACCAGCGTTTCGGCGTCCGGCGCCTCGATCGTGTCGATGGAGGTGAAGAAGCGTTTCTGCGGGTTGACGGAGCCTTCTCCTCGCGCCCTATCGAGCGAAAACTTCGCGACAGAGGAATCGAACGCCTCGCCATCATGGAAGGTGACACCCTTGCGCAGCTTGAAGGTGTAGGTTTTGCCGTCAGGGGAAATCTCCCAGCGTTCGGCAAGCTGCGGCTTCACCTTGCCCTTGCTATCGATGGTGACGAGACCTTCGAAAATATTCTGCCAGGTGACCTGGCCGATGGCGACGGGAGCGGCAATGGTCGGATCGAGACCGGTTGGCTCCACCGTCATGCCAAGCGTCAAGGCGGTTTTCGGCGCGGCTTGCGCCTGCGCAACCGAAAGCGGCAGCCAGAGCGCCGTGCCGAGAGCAAGCGTCAGCGCGGTACGGCGTGAGAGCTTTGCCGCCTGCGAAAGATAAGTGCGTGGCATCCTTAGTCCCCTGTCTGGCGGCCGGGGCATTTTTGCCCTTCCAAAGACCACCCGTTGCAAAAACAGTGTCATGTTGCAGGCGCACACACAATCATGATTTTTGTGTGCTCCGTGTAGCTGAAATCGCTACACGGAATTGCAGGTGGAAATCAACCTTTCGGGACGAAACACGGGGAGCGTCTCCGCTCAGCCTGCCGTCACCTCACGCATGAAGCGCTCGATGAAATCCGCGAGCTTGGAAGCGGCGAAGGATAGTTGTCTGTCCGGCGCCACACAAAGGTCGATCTGGGTATGGATACCCTTTTTGCCGGAGAGCGGAACGGCGACCATCTGCCCGCTGCGGATTTCACGCGCCACCGAAAGCGCCGGCAAAAGCGTGGCGGCGGCGTGGCCCAGCACCAGCTCTTTCAGCATTTCCAGCGAACTGGTGATGAAAAGGGGGTCAAGTTCGATATCCGCCTCGGAAAAAAGGGTATCGAAGGCCTGCCGCGCGGCAAAACTCTTGTCCGGCAGGGCAAGCGGCAGCCCGGCCAGCTCCTTCAGAGAGACCTCCGGTTGACCAGCAAGCGCGTGGCCGGCGGGAAAGATCACATCGTAATTGATGCGGGTACGCGAACGCACCTTTACTCCAGCAACCTTTGGAGCGAAGAGGCTGACGACCAGATCCGCTTCGGCAGCCCCCAGCGCCTCCAGGGCTTGGCGTGCACTGGTAATATGCACCTCGAAACGGAGCTTGGGGTATTTGAGACTGAACTGCGCCAGCACTGGCGCCAGAAGGTTCGCGACCGTCGCGCCATTGGCGTAAATGGTCACCCGGCCACGCTGCAGGCCCTTCAGATCGTCGATCAGCTGGTGCACGTGGTCGAGTTCGCGCAGTGTCTTGCCCGCGCGGGCGGCGAGCAGCTCACCCGCCGCCGTCAGCTTCACGCCACGGCTGGAACGCTCCACCAGGGGCGAGCCGAAATAATATTCGAGATTTTCGATCTGCCGGCTCACCGCCGTCGGCGCGACATTCAGGTTTTCCGCTGCGGCGCGCATGGAATTGGTGCGGACGAGTTCGTCGAAATACATCAGGGCGCGCAGTTGCATCGTCTGGATACCTTGTTTTGGCCGACACCGTCCGTCATGCCGGGCTTGACCCGGCATCCAGCGCGATCAAGTCCTTGATCGCAATAGAGTCTCTGACCGCGCAGACGCGCGGTCGCTGGATTCCGGCTCAAGGCCGGAATGACGGAAGATGTCATTTGACCCGACTATAGCGGCACCTCAAGCGCGCTTGAAACCCTCGCTCGCCACCAGCAGCTGCCTCGTATAATCCGCGCTGAATTCGCGGCTTTCCAGCGCCTCGGCCTCCAGCATTTCCACCACCTTGCCGCTTTTCATCACCGCCAGACGGTCGCACATGTGGCTGATAACGCCGAGATCGTGGCTGACCATGACGAAGGTGAGGTTACGGTCCTTGCGGGCCTGTTCGAGAAGGTTCAGGATTTCGGCTTGAATGGACGCATCGAGCGCCGAGGTCGGCTCATCAAGCAGCAGGATTTTCGGCTCGACGATCAGCGCACGGGCAATGGCGATGCGCTGGCGCTGTCCGCCGGACAGCTGGTGTGAATAACGGAAGCGGAAACCAGAACCGAGGCCGACTTCATCCAGAGCGCGGGCAATGCGCTGTTCGCGATTGTCGAGACCGTGGATGACGAGCGGCTCGAGCAGCAGCGCATCCACCGTTTGCCGCGGGTGCAGCGAACCGTATGGGTCCTGAAACACCATCTGCACATCGCGGTAAAAGCTCTTGTCGCGGTGCCTGCCCGAATAGGAGCGCCCCGCCACCATCAGTGAGCCTTCATCGAAATGGTTGAGGCCGGCAATGGCGCGTAGAAGGGTCGATTTGCCGGAACCGGATTCACCGACGATACCGAAGGATTCACCCTCGGCAACATCGAGGCTGACGCTGTCGAGCGCGATGTAACCGTCGAAATCCACCACCATGTCTCTGATGGAAAGAACTGTGTTCATGCGCGCCACTCCGGCTTGCGTTCCAGAACGGGTAGCGGATGCCGATGGCCGCCAATTTGCGGCAGACAGTTCAACAGCCCCTGCGTATAGGGATGTTTCGCTTCCTTGAGGTTAGCGGAAGCAAGCTCTTCCACCACCTTGCCGGCATACATGACGAGAACCCGGTCGCAGAAGGAGGAGACGAGCCTGAGATCGTGGCTGACGAAGATCAGCCCCATGCCACGATCGCGCACCAGCTTGTCGAGAATGTCGAGCACTTCCAGCTGCACCGTCACATCGAGCGCCGATGTCGGCTCGTCGGCGATCAGCAATTCCGGGCCGCAGACCAGCATCATGGCGATCATGACGCGCTGGCCCATGCCGCCGGAAACTTCATGCGGATAGAGATCGAAGACCCGTTCGGGGTCACGAATCTGCACGGCTTCAAGCATGGCAAGCGTGCGCTGGCGCGCTTCGCCGGAGCCAATCTTTTCGTGAGTACGCAGCGTTTCCATAATCTGTCGGCCGATTGTCATGACCGGGTTCAGCGAATATTTCGGATCCTGCAGGATCATGGCCATACGCTTGCCGCGGATGAGCCGTCGCTCTTTTGCCGATGCCTTGAGCAGGTCGATATCGCCAAAACGCAGCGTATCGGCTTCGATCCGGGCATTTTTCGGCGTCAGACCCATGATGGCGCGGCCAGTCTGCGACTTTCCGGAGCCGGATTCGCCGACGATGCCGAGGCGCTCGCGCCCCAGCGTGAAGGACACGCCGCGCACCGCCTCCACCAACCCGGTGCGGGTTGGGAAGGAAACGCGCAGGTTCTCAACCGTCAGAAGAGACGCACTCATTGGCCCGCCTCCTTGGGATCAAGCGCATCGCGCAGACCGTCGCCCAAAAGGTTGAAACCGAGGCTGACGATCAGGATCGCAATACCCGGCATGGCAGCCACCCACCATTGATCGAGAATGAAACGCCGTCCCGACGCGATCATGGCGCCCCATTCCGGCAGCGGCGGTTGCGCACCAAGGCCAAGGAAACCGAGGCCTGCGGCGGTGAGGATGATGCCCGCCATATCGAGCGTGACACGCACGATGAGCGACGACATGCAAAGCGGCATGACGTGTTTCAAGACGATGCGGAACGGCGACGCGCCCATGAGCTTCACGGCAGCAATGAAATCCGAATTGCGGAAGGTCATGGTTTCGGCACGCGCGATGCGCGCATAGGGCGGCCATGAGGTGACCGCGATGGCCAGTACTGCATTTTCAATACCCGGCCCCAGCGCCGCAACCAGTGCCAGCGCCAGAACCAGTTTGGGGAAGGCGAGGAAGATATCGGTGATGCGCATCAGGACTGCATCCACCCAGCCGCCGGCATAACCGGAGACGGTGCCGACGATGAGCCCGATGGGTGCGGCGATGATCGCCACCAGCAGCACGACGAACAGGGTCAGCCGCGAACCGTGGATGAGGCGTGAGAGAATATCACGGCCCTGATCGTCGGTTCCGAGCAGATAACCGGCAGTGCCGGGCGGCAGAAGCCGAGCATTGCGCAGATCGCCCTGCACCGGGTTATGCGGTGCCAGCACATTGGCAAAAATCGCCACGAACAGCAGCGCGATGATGATGCCAAGGCCGAGCAGCGCCAGCCGGTTTTCCGAAAAGCGCCGCCAGATCACATAGGCGCGGCCAAGCCGTGCCTGCCTGCGCGAGGCCGGCCGGTCGGAGAGCAGCCATTCGCGGCTATAGGGTTTGAGTGTATCGGTCGAAATCGTCATCGGCTGCGCGTCCTTGGATCGAGCGTCCGGTAAAGCAGATCGGAGAAGAGATTGATGCCGACGAAGATGGCGCCGATCACGATCGTGCCGCCGAGAACGGCGTTCATATCCGCATTCTGCAGGGAATTGGTGATGTAGAGGCCAAGCCCCGGCCAGGCGAAGATGGTTTCGGTCAACACCGAACCTTCCAACAGGCCGGCATAGGAGAGCGCAATCACGGTTACCAGCGGCACGGCGGCATTGCGCAGCGCGTGGAACCAGATGATACGCGTTTCCGAAAGCCCTTTGGCGCGGGCCGCAACGACATATTCCTGGGCGAGCTCGTTCAGCATGAAGGAGCGCGTCATGCGGCTGATATAGGCCAGCGAGAAATAACCGAGCAGAGAGGCCGGCAGGATGATGTGGCGGAAGAGATCCCACAACACATCCCATTGCCGCTGCCAAATCGCGTCGATCAGGAAGAAGCCCGTGACCGGCGTGAAGGTGAATTCATAGACGATGTCCATGCGGCCCGGATAGGCCACCCATTGCAGCCGAGCGTAAAACACCAGCAGCGCCAGCAGGCCGAGCCAGAAGATCGGCACGGAATAGCCGATGAGGCCGATGACACGCACCACCTGATCGGCAAAGCTGCCGCGCTTGACGGCGGCGAGAACGCCGAGCGGAATGCCGAAGACGGCGCCGATGATCGTGCCGATCGTGGCAAGTTCGATCGTCGCCGGGAACACCCGCTTGATATCCTCCATCACAGGATTGGTGGTGAGGACGGAGGTGCCGAAATCACCCGAAAGCGCCTGCTTCAGATAGATAAAAAACTGCTGCCAGAGCGGCAGGTTGAGGCCGAGCTGCTCACGGACGCGCTCGACCACATGCGCAGGCGCGCGGTCGCCGACGATCGCCAGCGCGGGATCGATCGGCACCACGCGGCCAATGAAAAATGTGACCGCCATCAGCCCCAGAAAGGTGGTGATGACGGTGACGACGAAGCCGAGAATGGCCTTCGCGCGGGCGTTGGCACGGCGTTTGCCCTGCCTCGCCCGGCTGTTTGCTTCAACGATGCTCAAGAGACCGATCCTTCCGGATCATTCCTTGGAGATGTTGTAGACATAGTTCGTGTCGAAGCTCGGACCGAGCTTCAGGCCCTTCAGCTTGTTCGAGTAACCGGCAACTTCCGTCTGCTGGAAGATGATGACGAAAGGACCCTTCGCCAAGACTTCCTTCTGCAGGTTTTCATAGATGGCGGCGCGCTTGGCGCTATCCTTTTCCAAGAGAGCCGACTGCGTTTCCTTGGTCAGATCAGGAACGTCCCAGGCATTACGCCAGGCGAGCGTCTTGTTCTTGCCTTCATCCGAATTGTCGTAGTTGATGGTGAAGGTTTCCGCATTCGAGTTCGGGTCGAAATAGTCCGAACCCCACTGGCCGATGTAGATATCGTGCGTGCGGGCACGGTACTTCGTCAGCGTCTGCTTGCCGTCGCCGGGGATGATTTCGAGCTTGATGCCAGCCTGTGCCAGCGTCTGCTGCACGCTTTCGGCAATGCCCGTCACCGGCTGGGTATTGCGCACATCCATGGTCACCGTGAAGCCGTCCTTCAGGCCGGCCTTGGCCAGAAGCTCCTTGGCCTTGGCGACGTCGAGCTTGTAGGGGTTCTCATCGAGCGCGCCGAGCTGGCCTTTAGGCAGGAAGGTCTGGTGAATTTCGCCGATGCCCTTGATGATCGTCGCGCCGATCGCGTCGTAGTCCACAAGATATTTGAAGGCTTCGACAACTTCGGGCTTCTTCAGGTTCTCGTTCTTCTGGTTGAGGCTGAAATAATAAACGGTGCCCTTGGGCGCGGAGGTGACGGCAAGGCCTTCCTTCTTGGAAACGGCTTCCATGTCGCCGGGCTCAAGGTTACGGGCAACATCGATATCGCCGTTTTCAAGCGCCAGGCGCTGGCCCGAGCTTTCCTTCATATGGCGATAGACGACGCGCTTCAGCTTCGGCTTCTCACCGTAATAGTTCGGGTTGGCCTCCAGAATCACGGCTTCGTTCGCCTTCCAGCCAAGGATCTTGTAAGGGCCGGAACCGGCATAACCGGTCTTCAGGAACTCGTTGCCGAAATCCGTGTCGTATTTGTAATCGGCGCTCGGCGTGACCGACTTCGCCTTTTCGGTGATGAGCTTCTTGTCCACCACCGAAGCGACGGTTGCGGTGAGCACGTTCAGCACGAAGCTCGGCGCGTAGGGTTTATCAACCGTCAGAACGAAGGTGTTCGCGTCTGTTGCCTTCGCCTTTTCGGTGACGTTATCGCCCTTGAGGCCGAACTGCGTCAAAAGGAATGCGGGCGACTTGTCGAGCTTGACGGCGCGTTCGAAGGAGAAGGCAACGTCATCAGCCGTGACCGGATTGCCGGAGGCAAATTTCAGGCCGGATTTCAGCTTGAACGTATAGGTCAGGCCATCCTCGGAGGTCGTCCAGCTTTCGGCGAGATCACCGACAACCTTGGAGGTATCGTTGAGATCGATGGAAACCAGCTTGCTATAGGTGTTGCCGGTGACTTCAGCAGCGGAAAGTTCGAAAGCCTCACCCGGATCGAGCGTAATGATGTCGTCGATGGCGAAACCTTCAACCAGCGTATCGGCCGGCGTGGCTGCGAAAGCATGTGGCGCAGACAGCATCATCAGCGACAGGGCAGCGCTGGTGCTGAGGATACGCATGGATTTGTTGAGCGATTTGATCATAGGATTTCCCCTTTTGTTATGAGATTGATTTGGTTCGCTTAAACTGTTTATCAGGCCGCTTCGTGCCAGGCCTCGGACAAAACGCGCAGCCAGTTTTCCCGGCATATTTTAGCAAGTTCTCCATCACCGTAGCCCGCCGATTTCAGCGCCGCAACCAGATTGTGGTTGCCGCTGGCATCAGCGATACCAACCGGTACCGTCGCGCCGTCGAAATCCGATCCGAGCGCCACGCAATCGATGCCCATACGCTCGACCATATAGTCGATGTGGCGCACCATATCGGAGAGCGGCGTATCGGCGATATCACGCGCATCGGCACGCAACATGGTCACGGCGTAGTTGAGGCCGACCAGGCCGCCGCTTTCCTTGATGGCATCCATCTGCTTGTCGGTGAGATTACGGGCGACCGGAGTGAGCGCATGCGCATTGGAATGGCTGGCGATCAGCGGCTGGTTGGTGGTCTTCGCCACATCCCAGAAGCCTTTTTCGGTGATATGGGCGAGATCAATGAGAATGCCGAGGCGATTGCATTCCTTCACCAGCGCAAACCCGGCATCGGTAAGACCGGGGGCCGTATCGGGCGACATGGGGAAAGAGAAGGGAACGCCATGGCCGAAAATATTGTGCCGGCTCCACACCGGGCCGAGCGAGCGCAGGCCGGCGGCATGAAATACTTCCAGCGCGTCGAGATCGGCGCCGATCGCCTCGCAGCCTTCCATGTGCAGTACGGCAGCGAAGATATCCTCGGCAAAGGCCTTGCGGATGTCGGCCGTGGAGCGGCAGAGCCGCCAGGCACCGGCGCGATCGAGCCTCAGCGCAATCGCCGCCTTTTCCATGGCAATATCGAGGGAAGGCAAGCGCTCCAGCGGCGCAGCGAGCGGCGTGTCATAATGGCCTTGCGCGTCGGGTTCCTGCAGGATCAGATCGCCGGACGGGATATAGATTGCGCAGATGCCCCCGGCCAGGCCCCCCGCCCGTGCGCGCGGACCATCAATATGACCTTCGCGCGTGCCGTTCTTAAATTCGGCCACGGGATCGGCACCGGCCTTGCTGTTGCGCCACAAACGAAGCAGCACATCATTATGACCGTCAAACACTGCATGCATGGGAAGAAATTCCAGTCATCGGAAAGAACAAAACGGACGGGCAGACGCCGGGATGACACCGCGCGAAAGCAAGCCGGCGCATTATTCGCCGACCGCTATTGTCTGTCGAAGATGATCTTAGGACGATCTCCCGGAGCTTCGCAAGACGGAAATTAGGCACCGGTGAAATTATCACCACTTGCCTTTTGCCGGAACCTGCGCTTCGTCAAGCGCGCCAGCCGCCTTCCGCTTTTGTCAGCAGCGGCGTGGTAAAAACGCCCCTCACCCGCTCCGGCCATTCCAGCCCGGAAGCGGTGATTTTTTCCCGCCAGCGGTCCGATTGCAGCATGGCAGCGCCGATCACCACCGGCCGGATGCCAGAGGCGGCGAGAAGCGAAAGGCCTGATATGATGGAACTACCGCTGGAGATGACATCATCCACCAGCGCCACCCGCCGCCCCTCGATCAAGGGCAGCATACGCGGATCGATATAAAGCCGTTTTTCCTGCCTTGTGGTGATGGAGGACATCGGCACCGACAGCTCATCCAGATACCAGAACTTGCGGGAGGTCCCGAGCGGCACGTAACGGGAGTGACCGAGATGGCGGGCAACGGCGGCGGCGAGCGTCAGGCCGAGCGTCGGCAGGCCGATCACGACATCCGGGCTGAAGGGCGCGAGCCGGGCGGCGAGATCAGCCGCCAGCGCCTCCAGCACCTCGAAGGAAGCCTGATTGACGATAAGCGATGCCAGCGCATGCTCACCATCCGCAAGCGGCCGGATGGGCAGGCAGATCTGCCTTCCATCATCCAGTTCCGCGGGAAAGAAGGTGGAATGTGGACCTGCCGTACCGAAGGTGCCGGGCGGAAGCATGTCCTGCCAGAACTCGTGCGGCGCGGCGGGGGACTGGGCGATGGCGGGCGATGCTGGTGACGGCATCGGTTCTCCTTTCAGGACCGGGATGGCGCAGCAAGGCGAACATTGTTTCCGCCACACCAATCCCGTTCGGCACATTTGTCATTTTAACAACCACAGAGGCGCTGCGGGTTCATTTCATTGGCTTTTTCCGTTAGAAGAGAAAATAGCAACAGGCATCTGGAAAAACCCACCTATGACGCGGGTTTTTCCCACATTCAAGGACAAGCTTCCCATGAGACTGCTGGACCGGATCGGCGAGGATCTGCCATTCCTGACGGAACTCCGTCATGATCTGCACGCGCATCCGGAACTGGGGTTCGAAGAGGAGAGAACGAGCGCCATCGTCGCCGATCTTCTCGAGCGCGCCGGACTGAAGGTGCATCGCGGTCTCGGCGGCACCGGCGTCGTCGGCACGTTGCAGGTGGGCAACGGCACGCGCAGCATCGGCCTTCGTGCCGACATGGATGCGCTGGCCATGCCCGAACTTGCCGAAAGACCCTATAAATCGAAATTTCCCGGCAAGATGCATGCCTGCGGCCATGATGGCCACACCGCCCTGCTGCTCGGTGCTGCGCGTTATCTTGCCAGCACCCGTGATTTTTCCGGCACCGTGCACTTCATCTTCCAACCGGCCGAAGAAGGCCGTGGCGGCGCAAAAAAAATGGTCGAGGACGGGCTTTTCGACCTGTTTCACTGCGATGCGGTCTATGGTCTGCACAACATGCCGGGGCTGGGCATTGACGAAATGGCGGTGGTGGAAGGTCCGCAGCTCGCCTCTTCCGATAGTTGGCGCGTCACTTTCAGGGGCATCGGCACCCATGGCGCCAAGCCGCATCTCGGCCGCGACCCGGTAACCGCGGCGGGCACCTTCCTCTCCTCGCTGCAAAGCATCGTCGGCCGGGTGGTTGATCCGCTGCAGCCTGCCGTCGTCAGCGCCTGCTCGGTGCAGGCGGGCGACCCCAAGGCACTCAACGTCATTCCCGATCTGGTCGAGATCGGCGGTACGGCGCGCGCCTATGCGCCCGAGGTGCGCAACCAGCTGGAAACCGAAATCGACCGGCTCGCCAAGGGCACGGCCGCCATGTTCGGCATCGAGGCAAGTTATGAGTTCATCCGCCGCATTCCGCCCGTCATCAACGACGCCGATGCAACGAAACGGGCGCTCCGGGCCGCCAAAACAGTTTTTGGCAACAAGGCCCGCACCACCTTCCCGCCCTCGACGGCGGGCGACGACTTCGCCTTCTTCGCGGGGGAAGCTCCCGGCTGCTATGTCTGGCTCGGCAACGGTCCGGCGGTGGATGGCGCGCTGCACCACAACACCTCCTACGACTTCAATGATGCGGCAATCGTGCCGGGTGTAGCGTTCTGGGCGACGCTGGTTGAGCAGGAACTGGCGGCGGGTCCGTGATTTTTGTGCATCGCTGAATTGGAGCGATGATAGGCGGAAGATTTGAGCGGAGATCCTATCTCACGACCGCGATGAGTGGGCTCTCCATAACCTTCCCCGTCAATACATCGGCAATACCCATATCCGTCTGGTGCGGACCGATATTGCAGGCGAGCGTGGCGCCGAAACAGGCCTTAAAAACCAGATAGGGCGGCTGCCATTCAACGACTTTGCCCACGGCTTCGCGCAATGCCTCAAAAGCCTTCGCCACCTCTTCGAGCGGCGCATCGGAAACGAGGCCGGAGAGCGGCAGGGGAAGCAGCGCAGCCACCTTTCCCTCAGAGGCGACGGCCATGCCGCCACCCGCCATTATCACCGCATTGGCGGCCAGCGCCATATCCTCGGCATTGCCACCGAAGACGGTGAGGTTATGGCTGTCATGCGAGACGGTGGTGGCAAAGGCGCCGTTCCAGCATCCCCAGCCGGTGAGGAAGCCGGTTTTCGTGACGGGCTCGGCCTTGCCGTGACGGTGGGTAACGGAAATCATCGTCGCGCCCTCAGGCGGAACGACGAAACCGTCTTTCACGCCGGCCTCCACCTCGCCCCACTGCGTAAAACGCGGGCGGTCGATGGTGGCGAGGCGGACCTTTGCCCCTTGCGAGGCGACCCGGAAATCATCGGCCTTGCGCAGCGGCAGCTTCATCGAACCTTCGAGGCCTGTCGCATCGCAGGTCCGGACATCGGCGAGCATAAGGCCACCTGCCGCAACGGCTTGGCCATTGGCGATAACATGACGGGCTGAAAAGCCGCTCAAATCCTCGAAAACGGCGATGTCGGCACGGCGACCAGCGGCGATCAGGCCGAGATCGGGGCGGCCGAGCCGTTGCGCGGCATTGAGGGTGGCGGCACGCAACGCCCATTCGGGCCTCAGCCCGTAACCGACAAGACGGCGCACCACATCGTCAAGGCCGCCGCCCTTCAGCAGATCGTCGGGGAAAACATCGTCGGTACAGAGCGTCACCGTTTGCGGCAGGTGGCCGAGCGCATTCAACGCTTCCACGAATTCCGGCAGCAGATGGTCATGTGAGCCGCGCAACTCGATGGTGAGCCCCGCCCTAAGCTTCGCCATAAGGTCTTCAGCGGAGACAAGCTCGTGATCGGAGGAGACGCCCGCCGCCATGAAGGCGTTGAGATCCGCATCTTTCAGGCCACGCGCATGGCCACAGAGCAGCTTTTGCGAGACAAGCCCGGCCTGCACAATGCCGCTCATGCGCGTATCGCGTTCGATGACGCCGCGCATGTTCATGATTTCCGCAACGCCGCCAATCTGCGGCCACGACAGGATATCAGCGAGAATGGCAGCATCGAAATCCGCCCCGCTGCGTTCCAGACCGGGTGCCGACGGCACGGAAGACGGCGCGAGCAGAATGGCGCGCAGCGGCAGGTTTTCGATAGACTTCGCCGCCCAGCGCACGCCTTCCACACCATGGACATTGCCGAATTCATGCGGGTCCCAGACGATGGTGGTGACGCCACGGGCGACCACCGCCGCCGCATAGGCGGCCGGCGTGATCATCGAGCTTTCGATATGCATATGCGTGTCGATCAGCCCCGGCGAGACATAGGCCCCGCCCGCATCGATGATCTTGACCGCATCTTTGCGGCTTGCCGGTTCGTGCACGCTGGCGATCAGCGCGCCGATAATGCCGATATCGGCGGCGCGAAGCTCACCGGTCACGACATCCACCAGCATTCCACCGTTGATGAGAATATCAAAAGGCTGATCGCCCCGCGCGGCGGCAACGGCGCGGGTGCGCAGCGCCTCGTCGTTGAGATCGGTTGGCTGTCGTGTCGGGAACTGCGCACTCATCGGGCGGCCTCCCGGCGCAATGCTTCCAATACGGCCACCTTCGCAGCCTCGGCATTGACGGTCGCGGCAAACCGGGCGTTAAATTCTGTCACCTTTTCCGCGCGTGTCTCGACCACGGTCCTTCCCCGCGTCAGCGAGGCATGGAGTTCGACATCGATGCGCGCCTGCTGCCAGCCAAGATGATCGGAGGTGAAGCCGACTGCGGCGACGGGATCGTAAAGCGCCATGGCGGGTCTGCCACGGCTGGTGGCAATACCGATGAAACCATCAAGCAGATCGGCGATCAGGCCGGCATTCCTGCCACCGGCATTGCGGATCGGCAGCCCATCGGCGGGCGAGGCCGTAACCTTGCGGCAGGCGTCAAGGTCGACCATGCGCAGCGGCAGGCCGTGGGAAAGCACGATGGCCAGCGCCTCGGGATCGGCAAAGGCGTTGAATTCGGCCGATGCCGTGTGGTTGCCGCTGGTAAGCCCGCCACCCATCCAGGTCAGGTCGGAAATTCTGGCGGCAAGATCGGGGCGCGCGAGACACAGGGCGGCGATATTGGTGAGCGGGCCGAGTGCGAGAATACGCTTTTCGCTCTCCTCTTCCAGCCAGTTGCAAAGTGCTGCAAAGGCATCGCTTTTCGGCAGAGCCGGCGCATCCGGCAGGCTTTGGCCGGTGGTCGGAATGCCGCTATCCCCGAGGATCGACTGGGCGGTTTCAAGCGCGCCGAGGACCGGCATGGCGCGGCCCTGATGGATCGGCATCGACCAGCCAAAAGCGGCGATGGCACCGGCGGCGTTACGGCAGACCGCCTCCAGCGTCGCATTGCCGAACACCAGCGAGATGCCGTCAATGGCAAGACCGGACGACTGCACCACCATGATGGCGGCGATATCGTCAAAGCCCATATCGGTATCGATCCATACACCCATGGTCAGTTGAACACCTTCAGACTTGCCGCTTTGTCGACCGGCAGGTCGAAGGCGAGCGTATCACCGATGGCGTGGGCGGCAAGTGCCGCTTCGGTTTCCGCCTTGATGGGGCCGAGCGGTGAATCAAGCAGATATTCGCGGGTGTTCCCGGCAAAGGATGTACCGCGCACGGTTCCCTCAAAAGGGCCTGAACCGAGGGTAACCATGCGCGGCCGCCAGGCCAGTCCAGATGCTGAACGGACTGGTCCGGGAAGCGGTGTTGTGCCGTTGGCGGTTTTCAGCGCGCCGCCTTCCAGCGCGAAGATGTTTTCGAAACCGACGAAGTCAGCCACGAAGGACGAAACCGGTGCGTTATAAATTTCTTCCGGCGTGCCGATCTGCTCAATCTTGCCACCCTTCATGACGACAATGCGGTCGGCAAGCGCGAGCGCCTCGATCTGGTCATGGGTGACGAAAATCATCGTCACGCCGGTTTCCTTCTGCACGCGCTGCAATTCGGTGCGCATTTCAAGGCGCAGGCGGGCATCGAGATTGGAGAGCGGCTCGTCAAGCAAGAGCACCTTAGGCTCCATGACCATGGAGCGTGCCAGCGCCACGCGCTGCTGCTGGCCGCCTGAAAGCTCTGCCGGCCTGCGGGAGGCGAAATTGGAAAGTCCTACGGATTTCAGGCCGGAGGCGACCTTGTCCTCCAGCGCCTTGCCGCTCATACCCTTGAGTTTCAGGCCGAAGGCGACATTTTCATAGACCGTCAGATGCGGAAAGAGCGCGTAGGACTGGAACACCAGCCCGACGGCGCGCTTGTTGGCCGCAACGCGGGTAATATCCGCGCCATCGAGATCGATACGCCCGCCCGCCACCGGCATCAGCCCGGCAATGGCGCGCATCGTCGTGGTCTTGCCGCAGCCTGATGGTCCGAGAAGCGCGAGCAATTCGCCCTTGCGGATATCGAGATCGAGATCCTTGACGGCGACATTGCCGCCATAGGCGAGCGAGATTTTTTGGAGCGAAAGATAGTTTGCGTCAGACATAACGGGAGAACCCCAGGAAACGTTCGGCCATGAAGACGATGCCGATGGAAAGGAAAGCGAGCAGCGAGGAAAGGGCAGCCACGGAAGGATCGAAGACGATTTCCATGTAGCCCAGCATGTCGATGGGCAGTGTGCGCACACCGGGGCCGGACAGGAACAGCGACACCGGCACCTGGTTGAAACTCGTCACGAAACCGAGAATGAAGGCGGAGAGAATGCCGCCGCGGATATTCGGCAGCACAACGCGGAAAAATGCGCCAAGACGCGACGAGCCAAGCAGCACCGCCGCCTCCTCGATATCGGAGCGCAGATTGTTGAGGCTGGCTGACACCACGCGCACCGCATAGGGCAGGATGAGCGCGGTGTGGGCCAGGAACAAAGCAAGCGTGATGCCGATGCCGAAAGGCACGACGAAATAACGCAGCAGCGCGAGACCCACGATGATGCCTGGCACGATGATCGGCGCGGAAACGATGGTGCGCACGGTTTCTGCGAAGGGCAGCTTGTAGCGCGACATGGCGTAAGAAGCCGGAATGCCGAGAATGAGCGCCGTAAACGTGCCGCCGATGGCGAGGAACATCGACATCGCAAAACTCTCGCGGAAGCTTTCGACCGTGAAGACCTTGGCGATCCACTTCAGCGAAAAGCCCTGCGGCGGAAAGGCGAGCGTATCGCCGGCCGAAAACGAGGCCGCGACGATGATGAGGAACGGCCCGATCAGGAAGCCGACAACGAGCAGGAGCGTGAGAGGAATGAAGAGCTGCCGGGTCATTTCTTGTTCCTCGCAGTGGCGATGCGCTTCAAGAGGATATTGGCGGCAAAGCTCATGACAATCAGGATGAAGGCGATGACGCTGGCGGCGACGAAATTGTTGGAAACCGTGACCTGCTGGTAAAGCAGGGTTTCCAGCATCAACACCTTCGAACCGCCGAGAATGGCCGGCGTGATATAGGCCGTGAGCGAACCGGTGAAGACAAGCGTACCGCCAACAACCAATCCTTCCTTGGTGAGCGGCAAAATGACCTTCCAGTATACCTGAAACCAGTTTGCGCCGAGCACGCGGGCGGCCGCGATCGTATCCTTCGGCATGTTTTCCAAGGCGCTGATGAGCGAGATGATCATCAATGGCAGGAAGAGTTGCAGAAGGCCGATGAAGACGGCCGTTTCGGAAAACAGGATGCGGATCGGCGCATCGCTTAAGCCTACCGCCTGCAGCGCCTGATTAACGATGCCGGTTCTGCCGAGAATGACGATCCAGGCATAGGTGCGGGCAACCGGCGAAATCATCAGCGGCAGTACGACGAGATTGACCACATGGCCCTTCGTTCCCTGCGAGAGGTTGACGATAGCGAAAGCCGCCGCATAGCCCACCACCGCCGAAACGACGGTGACGAGCGCGCCGAGCTTCAGCGTACGCAGGAAAACCGTCTGGATCAGCGGATCGGAAAAGAAGGCGGCATAGGCCGATAATGTCCAGCCGTCAGCGGTGCGAAAGCCCTCCGACAGAAGCATGAAGACCGGCACAAGAAAGACCGCCGCCGCGAAAATCGCGGCGGGCAAGGCAAGCGCCAGCGCTTCGGCCCGGTTCTGAAACATGGGTTTATTCCCTGCACGGTAGCGACGGTGTGCGCCGGCTGTGGTTGGAGTTTGGCGAATGCAGCAAGAATTGAGGCCGATCACCACCTCCCTCATTCCTGTGCTTGTCACAGGAATCCAGCCAGCCCAAGTCTTTGGGCTGAAAAGACTCATCCCGCCACGCAGACGCGTGTCGGCTGGAT